>JAFSJZ010000068.1 GCA_017449185.1 Oscillospiraceae bacterium | reverse complement strand
CTCCCTTAGCAGGGGAGCCCCTTCGGCCTCTTGGGTACTTCTGCACACAGACCGAAAAATGCAAGCGCCCGAGACGCTGCCCGATTATATTAGCACAGGCCCGGGGCCTTGTCAAGGATTTACTTTCCGACGCAGAAACGGCTGAAAATGCGGGCGGTGACGTCCTCACGCACCGTGCGACCGTCTAGCTCGCCGAGCGCGGCCATCGCTTCCTCGCTCTCCGTGAGCACGACGTCGGGCGTGGCTCCCTCGCGCAGGGCGCGCAGAGCAGCCTCGACGGATTCGAGCGCGCGGGAGATCGCCTCGGCGTGCCGCGCGTTGGTCAGGATGCCGCCCGCGGGGACTTCCGGGACGGGGAAGAGCGCCTTGATCGCCTCCTCCAGCGCGTCCAGGCCCTCGCCGGTCACGGAGCTGAGCCGGATGACGGGCAGCGCCGTGTCGAGACTGGCCTCCTCTGTGAGGTCCTTCTTTGAGAGGACGACAATGGCTTTCTTCGCCTTCTCCGCGGCGGCAAGGATGGCGGCGTCCTCCGCCGTCGCGGCCTCGCTGCCGTCCACGACGGCGAGGAGCAGCTCCGCGCGCTCTATGGCGCTGCGGCTGCGCTCAACGCCGAGACGCTCGACCTCGTCGTCGGTCTCGCGCAGACCGGCCGTATCGATCAGTCGAAGACACAGCGGTCCCATGCGCAGTTTTTCCTCAATGGTGTCGCGCGTCGTGCCGGGCACGCGTGTGACGATCGCGCGCTCATAGCCCAACAGGGCGTTGAGCAGCGAGCTTTTGCCTGCGTTTGGGCGGCCGATGATCGCGGCCGGGATACCCTCGTTCATCAGCTTGCCGCGCTCATAGGTCGCAAGCAGCGCGCGCAGTTCGTCCGCGGCGTCCGCAAGCGTGCGCTCGTACGCGGCCATGCGGAAGGGTTCGATATCCTCGTCGGGATAGTCGAGCACGGCGTGGTAGTGCGCGCTGATGTCCGCCAGCGCGGCGTAGACGCCCTTCGTGCGCTTTGACAGCGCACCGGCGAGCTGTCCGGCTGCGTTTTTCGCGCTCTCGGCACTCTCGGCGTCGATGAGGTCGGCCACGGCCTCGGCGGAGCTGAGGTCCATCCGACCGTTGAGGAAGGCGCGTTTCGTAAACTCCCCGGGCAGAGCCTGCCGCGCGCCGAGGGCGAAGAGCTCGTCGAGCAGCGCGCGCAGCACGACGGGGGAGCCGTGGCACTGGAATTCGGCCGTGTCCTCACCGGTATAGCTGTGCGGGGCGCGGCTGAGCGTACACAGGCACAGATCCAACAGCTCGCCCGCGCGGGTGTACAGCGAGCCGTAGACGAGCGTGCGGGGCACGGCGTCGCGCATCGCCGCCCCGGAAGCAGGGCGGAACAGCGCGTCTGCAAGGTCTATGGCGCGCTCGCCGGAGAGGCGCACGATCCCAATCGCGCTCACAGACGCGCCGGTGGCGATGGCGGCGATGGTGTCGGACATGGGATCAGGCCTCCTTTTCAAGCTGTGTCAGCAGAGCGGGCAGCGCGGCGAAGGAGCCGAGCACCGCGTCGGGAGCCTCCGCTTCTCCAAAGCCGTAAGAGGCGTGGATAAAGACGCAGCCGCTCTCGCGCGCGGCGCGCTCGTCCCCTGCGGTGTCGCCGATGAAGACGGCATGCGCAAGGCCGCGCTCGCGTTTGAGCCGCTGCAGATTGCCGCTCTTGTCCAGACCGGTGACGCCCGCGCAGAGACAGTCCTCAAACAGATCCTCCGCTGCGTTGGCATGCAGGAAAGCGTCGATATAGCCGTCCTGGCAGTTGCTGACGAGAAAGAGCCGCCGCTCCCGTGCCAGCGCGCGCAGCGTTTCGATCACAGCGGGGTAGAGCTCTGCGCCGTGCGCGGAGAGCCAGGCGCACTCGTCTACTGAGAGCGCGGCGAAGACCTCACGCGCATGGGCGCCGAAGCGCGAGAAAAGCTTCTGCGCGATCTCGTCGGGCCCCAGACCCATGATCGAGCGCACCTGCGCAAGATCGGGGGAGCCGAAGCAGCCGAAGCGCCACCGCAGAGACTCCTGCCAGCTCGCGCGCACGGCCTCGCAGGAATCCCACAGCGTGCCGTCGATATCAAAAATGATCCCGTCAAAAACCATACGACACCTCAATAATGAAAAAGCTTCCCCCTCCGGGAAGCTTTTTCAAGCTCAGCGTTTATTTTTCGCTCCGGGCCAGACGCGCGGCGCGCGCCGCTTCCTCGTCGTAGCGCTCCGACACGTAATAGCTCAGCGAGAGCAGACTGTCGGAGAAGTGCACGTTCTCGACGAGAGAGCTGCTGTTCGGCTCGGTCAGTTCGACGTTCGTGAAGTTCCAGATCGCGCTGATCCCGCTGTTGTACAGGAGCCTGGCCACGGGCACGGCCGCCTCCTTCGGGACAGTGAGCACCGCAACGTCGATCTTGTTCGTACGCAGGTAATCCGGCAGCTCGTCCATGCTCTTGACCGAGACACCTTTGGTGACGGTGCCGACGATCTCTGGGTCGATATCGAAAGCGGCCTCCAGCGAAAAGCCCCACTCGCTGAAGCAGAAATTGTCCATCAGCGCGTGGCCGATATTGCCCACGCCGATCAGAATGGCCTTGAACCCCCGGTCGATGCCGAGAATGGAGGCGATCTCATCGCGCAGCGCGGCGACGTTGTAGCCGTAGCCCTGCTGGCCGAACTCGCCGAAGGAACTGAAATCCTGACGGATCTGCGAGGGCGTCAGACCCAGCTGCTGGCCGAGATTGGAAGAGGAAATGCGCCCCACGCCGCTGGCTTTGAGTTCATCGAGCTTGCGCAAATAGCGCGGCAGACGGCGGATTACGTTGTTTGAGACCTTGATACGCTTCACGGTTTATGACCCTCTTTTCAGCTTTGATCATTTTTAAGAATTATATCACGTCCGCTTTTTTTTTTCAACAGGGAAAGGCAGCTCGGCACAAAGGCAGCTCGGCACAAAGGCGGCCCGGCACAAAGCCGGACCGCCCTTGAAGATGGGATCAATAATAGATTTTCGCGTACAGCTCCGACCATGTGCAGTCGGCGAGCACCATGTCGCTCTCCTCGCCGGAGAGGGAGATGAAGAACACCTTGTCGCCGTAGACGCTGATGAGCACCTGCGAGCTGATGCCGTCCACGTCGAAGCGCAGCAGGAAGCGGCGATCCGGGGTGACGCCGGAGGGCAGCTCGCCCTGTGTGCCGGTGAGCAGCGAGGCGATGGCTTTGCCGCGGCCCTGCCCGGTCACGTCCACGGTCTCGGCGACGGTCTCGGGCTCCTCGCTGCGGGAGAGGGCCTCGGAGATCATCTCCTGCTCGCTCTTGGTGGTGTCGGAAGCGGGCGCAGCGAAATCCTTGCTCACGGCGATGGGCGGGGCCATGTCGTAGGCTTCCTCCGCGGCCGCGCTCTCGTATTCGGCTGTCCCGGCGGCGGGCGCAGCGGCAGGCGCCTCTGCGGCGGCGGAGTCCGCGCTGTAGGCGGTCATGCTGTTCGAGGCCTTGGCGGCGCTGCCCGCGCGGAAAAGGCGCGGCAGGGCCAGCGTGCCGACACCGATGACGAGCACGGCGACGGCCGCGAGCGCGGCCCAGCGGCGGATCTGTCTCGGGCGGCGGTTCTGCTTCCAGACCGCACTGCGGCGCAGCTCGGCCATGACGTTCTCGCACAGCTCCTCGGGGGGATCGACAAGCTCATCGGCAATCAGCGCGGAAAGGGAGGAAAACGCGGTATAGACGGCGCGGCATTCCTCACATTCGCGCGCGTGGGCGGCGAGCTCCTCGCCCTGCTCGGGCGTGATCTCGCGGTCGACCAGGCGGCTGATCAGATCCTGATAGTATGCGCAGTCCTTCACGGCTTGTCACCTCCTCCCGTCTTTCTTGACGAGGAGGGTGGGGAAATGTTCCCGTCCTCGGCCAAAAACTCGCACAGCTTTCGCCGCGCGCGGAAAATACGGGATTTGACTGTACCGCTCTCAAGTGAGAGGACGCGGCCGATCTCCTCGTAACTGAAGCCCTGGATCTCGCGCAGCAGAAGGATCTTGCGCTGATCCTCCGGCAGGCTCATCAGGCCGCGCTGAACGGCCTCGCGCGTGAGCTTGCGCTCGTAGAGCCGCTCGGGCGAGAGGCTCTCGTCCGGGATCTCGCGCTCGACCGTCTCGCCCTCGTCGTCCTCGACGTTCAGCGAGAGCTCCGTGCGGTGCCTGCGCTCGCGCAGGAAGTCGAGACAGGTGTTCGAGACGATGCGGTAGAGCCAGACGGAGAACTTGCTGTCCCCTCGGAAGCTCTCGAGCGCGTGATAGGCTTTGAGAAAGGACTCCTGGGAGATGTCCAGCGCGTCCTCGCGGTCGCCGCTCATGCGCAGGGCGATGTTGTAGACGTTCTTCTCGTACTCCCGGACGATGGCTTCGAAGGCGTTGACGTCCCCCTTCTGCACGTCCCGGATGATCGAGAGGATCTTTTCTTCGGTCAAGGCTTGCCTCACCTCACTTCAGATCACGTTTCATATCTTTGGCCAGCCTGCGGATGTCCTCCAGGGTCTCCACATGTGTGAGCGCGGCGCGGTAGGGGGCCGCGTAGGCCACGCCCCGCAGATACCAGGGCAGATGGTGCCGCGCCTCGAGACAGGCGGCGCGCTCGCCCCGGATTGAGGCGAGCAGTTCGATCTGCCCCACGGCCGCGTCGATCCGCTCGGCAAAGGGCGGAGGAGAGGGGATCTCTTCTCCTGCGAGAGCGGCGTTGGCCCGCTCAAACAGCCAGGGGTCGCCGAAAGCGCCGCGGCCGATCATTGCGAGCGCACAGCCGGTATAGCGCAGGATGTGCACCGCGTCCTCGGCGCTGAAGACGTCGCCGTTGGCGATCACGGGGATCGAGACCGCGGCGGCAGCGTCGCGGATGACATCCCAATCCGCACGGCCGGCGTACATCTGCGCGCGGGTGCGCCCGTGCACGGTGACGGCGCTCGCCCCGACGCTTTCGCAGACCTTGGCAAACTCGACGGCGTTGACGTTCCCGCCGTCAAAGCCCTTGCGGAATTTGACCGTAACGGGACAGCCCGCCGCTTTGACGACCGCCTCGACGATCTGCCCGGCGAGCTCCGGATCGCGCATGAGCGCCGAGCCGTCGCCGCCCTTCACGATCTTCCCGACCGGGCAGCCCATATTGATATCCACGATGTCCGCGCCGGAGAGCTCCAGCGCCATCGGGGCGGCCTCGGCCATGACGGAAGGCTCGTGGCCGAAGATCTGCACCGCCGAAGGATGCTCGTCAGGCGGCATGTATAAGAGCTCTTTTGTTTTCGCGTCGTGATAGCACAGCGCGCGGGCGCTGACCATCTCCGTGACCGTCAGCGCCGCCCCGTGAGCGCGGCAGAGCTTTCGAAAGGCAAAGTCCGTCACGCCCGCCATCGGAGCGAGCGCAAAGGCGCCGTGAAGCTCGACGGAGCCGATCCTTACCATTGCAGATCCAGCCCGACGGGGCAGTGGTCCGAGCCCGTGACCTCGGGCAGGATGAAGGCTTCCTTGATGTTTTCCCGCAGCCGGTCGGAGACGAGGAAATAATCGATGCGCCAGCCGACGTTCCGCTCGCGCGCGGCGGCGCGGTAGCTCCACCAGGAATAGGCGTCGCGCCTGTCGGGGTAGAGATAACGGAAGGTGTCGGTGAAGCCCGCCCCGAGCAGCTCGGTGAACTTGCCGCGCTCTTCGTACGAAAAGCCCGCGTTGCCGATGTTTGCCTTGGGGTTCTTCAGGTCGATCTCCTCGTGCGCGACGTTCATGTCGCCGCAGGCCACGACGGGCTTTTTCGCATCGAGCGAGAGCAGGTATTCCCGGAAGGCGTCCTCCCAGACCATGCGGTAGTCGATGCGCTTGAGGCCGTCCTGCGCGTTGGGCGTGTAAACGCAGACGAGAAAAAAGTTCTCGTATTCGAGCGTGACGGCGCGGCCCTCATGGCCGTGCTCCTCGAGCCCGATGTTATAGCTGACGGAGAGCGGATGATGCTTCGTAAAGACCGCCGTGCCGGAGTAGCCCTTCTTCTCGGCGTAACACCAGTAGCTCTCATAGCCGTCGAAGGCAATGTCGATCTGCCCCTGCTGCAGCTTCGTTTCCTGCAGACAGAAGAAATCCGGCGACAGGGCGAGAAAGATCTCGTCGAAGCCCTTGTTTCGCGCGGCGCGCAGGCCGTTGACGTTCCAGGAAATAAATCTCATGAGCGATCCTCTTTCTTTTTCGCGTTCGTTTCGAGGCTCTCTTCATAGCCCCGCGCGTCGCACAGAGAGGCGTTGCGCAGCCGCGGCACCTCGCCGTCGGCGAGCGTTTTGGTGCTTTCGCGCTTTACGGCGACAAGGCGGTTGATCTTCTGGCCCTGCGCGACGAACTTGGCCTCGTAGCCGGTCAGAATGCCGACAAGCCCGTTCGCGTGCAGGTCGTGCGTCACGCCGCGCAGTTCCCAGCCCTCGGCGGAGAACTGCTCGACGGACCAGTCAAAGAGGGGCGTGTTGTCCGTCTTGAACTGCAGCTCGCCGCCCATCGAGAGAGAAGAGGCATAACGGCGCAGAAAGTTCGGCGCGGTGAGCCGCAGCTTGGCGTCCCGGCTCTTCGGCCAGGGGTCGGGGAAATTGAGGTACAGCCGCCCGATCTCGCACGGGGCGAAGAACTCGCCGAGCGTGTTCACGTCGCCGAGGATGAAGCGCACGTTGGAAAGACCGCGCGAGAGCGCAAGCTCCATCGCCATGACGAGGGCGCTCGGGTCGCGCTCGATCGCGACGAGCAGCACGTCCGGCGCGCTCGCGGCGACGTCGGCAGTGAAGCGGCCCTTGCCGCAGCCGAGCTCGACGTGCACGGCCTCAAAGCCGCCGAAGCTCTCGCGCCAGCGGCCGCGATATTCCTCCGGGTTTCCTACCGTCACGGCGGCGCATTTTTCCAGACGCGGCTCGAGATTTGGTTTTCTTCTCATGCGCAAGCTTCATCACACTCCTGTAACCATAAAATCATATCATATCGTCGTGAAAACATCAATGTTTTCTCAAATAAAGAACGGCCCCGTCGGGGCCGTTCCGCTATTCTCCGCGCTCGACGAGCACGAAGCGGTATTTCTGTTTTATATCCGGGTATTTTTCGTGGTCGACCTCGGAGAGGAACATGTCGAGCGGCCGCACGAAGAGCCCGCCGTCGCCGTAGAGCGCGGCGTAGACCATCATCTTTTCGCGCGTCTCGCTGTGCGTGGCCTCGCCGACGATCATGTAGAGGTATCTGTCCGACTCCGGATCGACGGTCTCGCGCTTGAAGTGGCGCACGATGTCGCCGCTGCGGAATGCACGTTCTTCCATTTCTGCGCTCACTTTCCGTCGGGGAAGCTGGTGAAGGCGCTGCGGTCGAACTCCGGCGTGCCGAAGCGCTCCTTCCCCAGAGCGATGGACTTCACAAGGAAGGCCATACTGCGGCCGAGGTTGCGCATGGTCTGCAGGCCCTCGAGGTCCTTTTCCACGTCCGCGGCGGTGAAGCCGTGCACGCTGTTCCAGTAGCTCGAGGAGACGACGGGCATCCCGGCGATCGTAAAGTATTTGTTCAGCACGTCAAAGGCGGTGGCGGCTCCGCCGCGGCGGCAGCTCACGACGGCCGCGCCGACCTTGAGGTGCAGCGTGCCCTCCATGCAGTAGAAGAGGCGGTCGAGGAAGGAGAGCAGCGTGCCGTTGGGCGAGGCGTAGTACACCGGGCTGCCCACGAGCAGGCCGTCCGCTTCGCGCAGCTTTTCCACAGCCTCGTTGACGAGATCGTCGATGACGCACTTGCCCGTGCGTTTGCAGGCGCGGCAGGCCTGACAGCCGCTGATCTTCTGACTGCCGACTTGAAGCAGCTCGGTCTCGATCCCCTCGGCGTTGAGCGTGCGGATGACCTCATCCAGCGCGCGGGCGGTGCAGCCCTTCACATGCGGGCTGCCGTTGATGACCAGGACTTTCATGGAATTCTCTCCTTTGTGTTTTTTTTCATGATAACACAGCCGAAAGAAAAAAGCAAAGCCCCGGGCGATGCCCGGGGCTTTGCCGATGATCTGTTTACGCCAGACCGCCCTTGTCAAAGAAATCCTCGACGACGAGCAGTCCCGCGGCCTTGTCCTCCAGCTTGTGGTTGAGACGGCTCTTTTCGATCGGAACGCTGTGGCCGGAGTCGACGCCCTCGCGCATCTCCGCGCTCAGACGAGAGAGATAGTAGGGGTTGTCGAACAGCCGCCCGTAGAGCACGATCTTGCCGGGATCAAAGGTGTAGATCACGCCCTTGAGCGCGGCGGCGAGCGTCGTGACTGCCCGGTCGAGCAGCGAGGCGATCTCCGCGTCGCCGCTGTGCGCGGCCTCGAAGATATCGTCGAGCGTCAGCTCACCGTCCTCGCGGCTGTGCAGGATGTGCCACAGGACGGGCGTGCGCTCCTCGGAGAGCAGCGCGCGCGCGTCGGAGAGGATCGCGCCGGGGGAGGCGATCGTCTCGAGACAGCCGGACTTGCCGCAGGAGCAGGGCTTGCCCCCGCGCGGGACGACAGGGATGTGGCCGATCTCCGCGCACTGGCCGGAGCTGCCCAGCCAAATCCGCTCGCCGATCGAGAACGAGGCGCCGATGCCCGCCTCGCAGCGCAGGAAAAACTGACTGCCGAGCGCAGGCTCGGGGGAGAGGAACATCTGCGCGGCGAAGAGCGCGCGGACGTTGTTGCGCATCAGGCACGGGAAGCCCGTCAGCGCCTCCACCCGCTCGCAGAGGGGAAAGTCAAAGTCCGAGAACGCGCCGAAGCTGTTGCGCACAACGCGGCCGTCCGGCGAGGTGACGCCGCGCATCGCGACGCCGACGCCGACGACGCTCTCCCGGCGCAGTCCGTTCTTGTCGCTCAGCTCCGTCAGACGAGAGCAGAGCATCCGCACGGTCTCCTCCGCGGGGGCTTTCTCGGGCAGATCGAAGGACTCGGAGAAGATCACCGAGCCGTCGAGCCACACGGCTGAGACGAAGGCCTGCCGCAGGTTGATGAAGATGCCGAGCGCGGCGCGGGCGCGGGAGTTGAGCTCGACCATGACTTCGCGGCGGCCGACGCCGCTGCCCGGGAGCATGCTGCCCTCAGTCAGCAGACCCTCGGCGATCATCTCGCCGACGATCTTCGTGATGGCGGCGGGCGTGAGCTTGATGCTCTCCGAGAGGCGCTTGCGCGACATGCTGCCCTGCTCGTGCAGGATGCGCAGCGCGGCGCTGCGGTTGGTGCGCTTGACGCCCATCATATTGTCGCCTTCGTAAGGCATTCAAGTCACCTCCCTTGCAGGTTCAATCGGCCTTTGCCGCCGCCTCTTCCCGGTGCAGCTTCGCTCTCAGCAAAATCAGCGCCGCGCCGAGCAGCACCACGAGAATGCCGAGGGCTTTCTTTGCCGTCAAAATCTCACCGAGGAAGAACACGCCGATGAAGCAGCTCATGATCGGCATCAGCAGCAGATAGAGCTTGACAAGCCAGACCTCATAGCGCTTGAGGTTGCGGTAATAAAAGAAGTAGATCCCGGTCTGCGCGAGACCGCCGAGCAGAATCAGCCAGAAATACTCGCGCACGGTCTCAAGCACATGGCTCCCCAGGTCACCGACACAGGCGGCCGTCGCGCCGAAGAGCACGAGCACAACGAAGTTGTTGTAGTACGAGATCATGTCCGCGTCTTCGCCGTAGCGCTCCTGCGCGGCCTTGATGATGAAGGCGTTGGCCGTGACGCACAGGGCGCTGAGGATGAAAAACAGGTCATAGACGTTGAAGCTCATAGCCCGAAAGTCCACGCCCAGCACCAGCAGTACGCCGAAGAGCATCACCAGCGTCCCGGCCCAGTCGGAGAGGTAGAGCCGCTTGCGATAGAGGATCACCGTCGCGAGATTGACCATCAGCACATCGGTCTTGAGGAGAGCCGTGCCGGTCGAGAGGCTGCCGTGGGCATAGCCGAGGTTGGCGAACATGTCCAGCAGAAAGCCGAACACGCCGATCACGAGCAGGATCAGCACGGCCTTGCCCTGATGGAAAAGCCGGGCAAAGCTTTTGTCGAGCAGCAGCTGCGCCGTCAGAAAGACCAGCGCCGCGCTGCGCAGCAGAAAGCCCGCCAGAAAGGCCGAGCCCGTCGCGCTCACCATGACCTTGGACACGGCGTAGTAGATCGACCAGGAGACGACCATCGCGCCGATCATGCCGGCGCTTTTCAGTGCTGTCCTCATCTCAGCGCTTCAAACATCCTCCGCAGCGCGCTCTCGTCCATTTTGACGGGATTGTTGTTCATCAGCGGATGCGCGGCGCAGTCGCGGCAGAGCTTGTCGAGATCGACCTCGCCGAGATCGGAAAGACGCGTGCGCAGCCCGCCGAGGGCCTTGAGCGCGGCGATGCGCTGTGCCAATTCTTCGGTATCCTTCAGGCCCACGGCGCGGCAGAGATACTCCAGCCGCTCGTCGGCGTTGATGCGCACGAGGGAGTCGAGCGTGAAGGCGCAGGCCTCGCCGTGCGGCAGATGGTAGTCCTCGGAAAGGGGATAGCTGCAGGCGTGGCTGGCTGCGGTTTTGGGCAGAGCGAAGCTCAGCCCGCCGAGCAGCGCGGCATAGGCCATGTTGGAGCGGGCCCAGCGATCCGAGCCGTTGCGGTAGGCCTCCTCCAGATTGCCGAGGATGATCCGCACGGCCTCAATGGCCATGAGATCGGAGATCGGCTGGTGGTTGCGGCTCCAGTAGCCCTCAAGGGCATGGGCCAGCGCGTCGAGACCGGTGTTCATCGTCGTGCGCGGCGGCACGGTGGAGGAGAGCACCGGGTCGACGATCGCGGCGCGGGGCATGAAGACCGGGTTGTTGATGGTCTTCTTCTCCGTGCCGTGCGACACGACCGATACCTGCGTGACCTCGCTGCCCGTGCCGGCGGTGGTCGGCACGGCCACGATGGTCAGGCGCTTGTCGGGGAAGGGGCGCAGACCGCGGTAATACTCGATCGGCTCGCCCGTGCCGAGCGTGACGGCCGCGGCGAATTTCGCCGTGTCCAGCGAGCTGCCGCCGCCGATGCCGATCACGGTATCGGCATCCAGATCGCGGCAGAGACGCACGGTCTCCTCGATGCCGCTCAGCTGCGGGTTCTGCTCGACGCCGCCGAACACGCCGACGATGCAGTCGAGCTCGCCGCGCAGCATCTCCGCTTCGGGGGAGAAGTGCTTTCCGCAGGCGATCACGCAGCGCTTCGAGCCGAGCTCGTTCAGAATCTCTCCGAGATGAGAGAATTTTCCCTCGCCGAAATAGATCTTGACGGGCTGGGAATAGACGAAATCACTTGCCATAGACGGCGTCCTCGATCGCGGCGACCTGCACGGCGAATTTCTTCATGTTCTCCTTGCGCCAATCCTCGAGATCCTGGCACCAGGCGGTGGCGAGGAAGGTCTTGACCATCTCGACGGCCATCTCGGGGCCGACGATCCAGCCGCCCATGCACAGGACGTTGGCGTTGTTGATCGCGCGGGCCATCTTAGCCGAGTACACGCCCTCGCAGGCGACGGCATATACGCCCTTGAACTTGTTGGCCACGACGCTCATGCCGGCGCCGGTGCCGCAGATCAGCACGGCCTTTTCATACTCGCCGCTCTGCACGAGAGGGGCGACCTTGTTCGCTACGGCATAGTAGGGGACGACGTGCTCGAGGTCCTGCGTGCCGAGATCGTCGAACTCGACGCCGGCCTCGGTGAGCCAGGCTTTGATGGCTTCCTTTGCGGAAAAGCCGGATTTATCGCTTCCGATCGCAATCTTCATTTTTCTTTCCTCTTATTGTAAATTACTTGGTCGCGGCGGCCTTGCGGATCGCCTCGACGATGTCTTCCTTCGTCAGGCCCAGCGCCTTGCGCAGATAGGGGAGCTTGCCGACTTCACCGAAGCGGTCGGCCACGCCGAGGGCGCTGACGGGGATGCGCTCGAGCGCGAGGGTCTCGCACACGGCGGAGTGCAGACCGCCGATGACGTTGTGGTTTTCCACGGTCAGAACGGCACCGGTCTTGCGGGCGGAGGCGATCACGGTCTCGCGGTCGATGGGCTTGATCGTGTGGACATTGATGACTTCCACATTCAGGCCTTCGGCGGCGAGCTCGTTCGCTGCGTCGAGCACGTCACGCGTGAACATGCCGGAGACGAAAACGGTCAGGTCCTTGCCCTCGCGCAGCAGATCGGCCTTGAACAGATCGAACTTGTAATCCGGACCGAACACGTCGGGCGTGACTTTGCGGAACAGGCGCATATAGACCGGGCCGACGTACTCGTCGAGCGCGGGCATGGCGGCGCGCAGCTGCGTCTCGTCCACGGGCTCGAAGATCACCATGCCGGGGATGGAGCGCACGACGCCGATATCCTCCATGCTCATGTGGGTGCCGCCGTTGAGCTCGGCGGAGATGCCGGGGTCGGTGCCGACGATCTTGACGTTCTGCTTGGCGTAGGAGATCGAGATCGCGATCTGGTCGCAGATGCGGCGCGTGGCGAAGGGCGTGAAGCTCTCGATCCAGGGCTTGAAGCCGTAGCTCGCAAGGCCCGCGGCGATCGAAGCCATGTCCTGCTCGGCCACGCCGCAGTCGAACATCTGCTTGGGGAAACGCTCGTACAGCTTGCGGGTGCCGCTGGCCTTAGCCAGGTCGGCGTCGAGGACGCAGACGTGCTTGTCCTCTTCCATCATCTTCGCCAGACACTCGGCGTAAGCAGCTCTCATTTCCATGGATTAGTCCTCCCCTCTGATCTCGGCGATGGCGGCCTTTGCCTGCTCCTCGCTGACGTTGGTGTTGTGGTTTCCGGCGCCCAGATCCTCGATCCACTTGACGCCCTTGCCCTTGACGGTGTTGAGAATGACCATCGTCGGACGGCCGGTGCTGCGGTAGCTCTTGGCCTGCTTGACGGCGGCGGAGACCTGCTCAACGTCGTTGCCGTCTTCCACGTCGATCACGTTCCAGCCAAAGGCTGCCCACTTGTCGCCCAGCGGCGCGATGTCGTTGACCTTGGCGACGGCGTCGTCGATCTGCAGCTTGTTGTAGTCGGTAAAGCCGATGAGATTGCCGAGACCCTTGGCGGCGGCGAACATGCCCGCCTCCCAGACCTGGCCTTCCTGCGACTCGCCGTCGCCGACGAGGGCGTAGATCGTGGCGCCGTCATTCTCGAGCTTCGAGCCGAGCGCGATGCCCGCAGCGCAGGAGAAGCCCTGACCGAGGGAACCGGCGGTCATGTCGATGCCGGTCGTGAGGTTCATGTCGCAGTGGCTGGGCAGATGCGTACCGCCCTGATTGAGGGTGAGCAGCTCTTCCTTGGGGAAGTAGCCGCGGTTGGCGAGCGCGGCGTAGACCGCGGGACCGGCATGGCCCTTCGAGCAGATGAAACGGTCGCGCCCGGCCTTCCTGGGCTCGGCAGGGTCGATGTTCATTTCCTCGAAGTACAGCACGGCGAGCAGCTCGACGATGGACAGGCAGCCGCCGATATGCCCCACGCCCAGGTGACCGATGCAGGTCATGATATCACAGCGGATATCCTTGCAGATTTCTTTCAGATCCTTGTTCAATGGTAATTCCTCCTAATTTGATTAAAAGGTTTAACTAAATCGGATTGTAATCCTGTTCAGCGGCTTTGTCAAGGTGGATGAACAAAAAAGAGAAAACTTTTTTCATGTTTTCTGTTGACAAGCTCCGCTGTCGCGGCTATGATAATTCACGCAGTTTATTAATTATGTTCGGAGGGACTTTTATGAAAGCCTTTACTCCCGTTTATGTTCCGGTCGGCGTGCCGACCTTCCACCTCGAGAGCGCGCAGCGGCAGTTCGACCTGTCTGTGGAGCTGCTGAGGGCGATCGACGCGCGCTTCGTCGCGCCCGAAAAGATGCTGCTTTCGCTCGACGATCTGCGCGCGTATCTCGACAGCGTGCAGCCGGATCTCATCGTGTTTCAGAACCTGACCTTTGCCAACGCCGCCTACATGTCCGAGGTGCTGCGCCGCTTCGACTGCCCCATGCTGCTCTGGACGCTGCGAGAGCCCGTCATCGACGGGGGAAGGCTGCGCCTGAACTCTCTCACCGGCGCCTACAGCGCGGCCAACACCCTGCGCGCCTTTTCCGATCGCCCCTTCGCCTACCTCTTCGGTTCGCCCGAGGAGGAGCGCGTGAAGAGCGAGATCAAGGCTGTGGCCAAGGCCGCCGCGCTCAAACACGATCTGCGCGGCCTGAAAATGTCCGCCGTCGGCCACACGCCGCAGGGCTTCGGATTCGGCCGCGCGCTCGACAGCGAGCTGATGAACGCCTTCGGCGTCGAGCTCGAGACGATCGAGGCGCGCGAACTCATCGACAAGGCAAAGAGCTACACCGACGAAGAGTGCGCCGAATACCTCGAGAAGACCCGCTGCGCGACCTGTGGACTGGAAAAAACGCCCGAGAAGAACGCGCTCGACCACGCGCGGCTTTACAAGGCTTACAGCGACTACGTGCGAGAGAGAGGGATCGGCGCGCTGGCTTCCCGCTGCTGGCCGGACTTCTTTACGTCCTTCGGCACGCCGGTGTGCACGGTACTCTCCCTGCTCAACGACGAGGGCGTGGCCGCCGCCTGCGAGGCGGACATCTACGGCGCGCTGTCGATGTGGATCGGCATGGCTCTTTCCGGCGAGCCGGTCTTCTTCGGCGACCCCGTCTCGCTCGACGAGGGTGAGAACACGATCACCTTCTGGCACTGCGGCGCGGCGGCCTGCTCGCTGGCGCGGCGTGACACAGGCGCGGTCGTGGGCGTGCATCCCAACCGCAAGATCGGCCCGGCCATGGACTTCGGCTGCGAGGCTTTCCCCGATGCCACGGTCTTCCGCATCGGCCGCGAGCCGGACGGTTTCTTCCGCTTCTTCATCCTCGAGGGAGAGGCGCTCGACAAGCCCAAGCAGTTCATCGGCACCTCGATCGTCGTGAAGACGGAAAGGGGCGCGCGCGAGGTCGTGGAGGAAAGCGTCAAGCTCGGCTTCGAGCCGCACTTTGTCGTCGTCAAGGGCCGCCACGCCGCTGCGCTCGAAGCGCTGGCGAACATGTACGGCTTTGAAGTCTGCAAGTTCTGATTCAAAAAACAGAGGCTGCGCACCATACGCGCAGCCTCCGTTCTTTTCTTCATGCGTCAACGATTTTATGCGTTGACTTTGCCGGGGGGCTGTATTAAGCTATGAGCGAATTCCGCCAGGGGGAGGGAATAGGCGTGAAAAAGGAGTCGAAAAGCGGTGCGGCGCTCACGGCGGTGATCGACATCGTCACCGCGGGGCTGCTGTGGCTCGTCTGCTCCCTTGGCGTCGTGACGATCGGCGCGTCGAGCACGGCGCTCTACTACGCGGTTGTCAAGAGCATCCGGCACGAGCGCGGAGGACTGACGAAGAGCTTCTTCAAGGCCTTCCGCCGCGACTTCAGGACTGCGACGCTGCTGTGGCTGCTCTTTCTCGCGGCGGGGCTTGTCTTTGCCGCGGACGTCTGGGCTTTCTCACAATGGAACGGCATGCTCTCTGCGGTCGGCAAGCTGCTGCTCGCCGCGCTGCTGGCCTTCTTTCCCTGGGTCTTCGCCTTCGTCTCACGCTTTTCCAACACCGTCGGAGGCACGCTGAAATACTGCGGTTATCTGGCGCTGCGCAACATCGGCAGAACGATCCTGATGACGCTCGAGCTCCTCGGTTTCGGCCTGGTCGTCTGGCTGATGCCGCCGCTGGTCTTCATCCTGCCGGGGCTCGTCTGCCTGCTGCTGAGCCTGCATATTGAGCCCGTCTTTCGCCTGATCACGGCGGAGATGACGGTCGAGGGCGGGGACGACTGGTTCAATGAATAAGATTATCAAGAGGTACGCCATGTTTTCTGTCAAAACCGGAAGCAACAGCCTGATTCTCTCCCTGGACGGCAGGGAGCTCCTTGTCCACACGCCGGAGGAACCGGCGTTCTTCCTCGGAAGGGGGGAGGAGACGATCCGCATGTACCGCGGCAACTTCGACGTCTCCGACCGCGTGTCGGAGCGCGTCGCACTGCGCTTCACGGGGATGGAGGGCGATACCGCTGTCTTTTCAAGCTGCGAGCTGAGCGGAGATTACCGCCTGCGCATATCGGAGGACAACGGCGTTCTCCGCCTGCGCGGCAGTACGGAGGATAAGCGTTTCAACCGCCTGTGGCTGCGCCTCCGCGCCGAAGAGGACGAACATGTCACGGGCGGCGGCGAGCAGTTTTCCTGTCTCGACCTGCGCGGGAAGCTCTTCCCGATCTGGACGCGCGAGCAGGGCGTGGGCCGCAACAAGCTCACCGAGATCACGCGCCTGGCCGACGCAAGCGACGGGGGCGGCGGCGACTATCACACCACCTTTTTCCCGCAGCCGACCTTTCTTTCCTCACGGCTGTACTTCGCACATCTGGAGAACTATGAGTACTGTGAGCTCGATTTCCGCGACGCGCGCTTCCATGAGATCGCACTGTGGTCGACGGCTTTTTCTCTCGTACTCGGCGCGGCGGAGTGCTTCCGCGGCCTTGTCGAAAAGCTGAGCGCGCTGCTCGGCCGCCAGCCGGCGCTGCCGGATTGGGCCATGCGCGGGATCTGGCTCGGCGCGCAGGGCGGTACCGCGCGCGTGACGGAGCTCTATGAGCGCTGCCGCGCGGGCGGCATGGACGTCTCCGCGGTCTGGATCCAGGACTGGGAGGGCAAGCGCGTCACCTCCTTCGGCAAGAGACTGCAGTGGGACTGGCGCTGGAACCGGGAGATGTACCCCGGCCTCGACGGCGTGATCGCGTCCGATCCCGAGACGCGCTGGATGGGGTATATTAACCCCTATCTCGTCGAGGGCGGCGTACTTTTCGCCGAGGCGAAAGAAAAGGGCTTTTTTGTAAAAAACGCCGCGGGGGAGGACTACCTCTTCGACTTCGGCGAGTACGACTGCGGCGTGGTGGATCTCACGATGCCGGCGGCCTTTGAGTGGTACAAGAACGTCATCAAGAACAATCTGATCGGCCTGGGTTTTCGCGGCTGGATGGCGGACTTCGGCGAGTATCTGCCTGCCGACGCGGTCTGCTTCGGCGGCAGCGGCCTTCAGATGCACAACGCCTGGCCGATGCTGTGGGCGAAGTGCAACCGCGAGGCGGTGGAGGAGGCGGGCCTGCTCGGCGACTGCGTATTCTACATGCGCGCCGGCGCGGCGGGAAGCCAGCAGTATTCCACGCTTACCTGGGCGGGCGACCAGTGCGTGGACTGGAGCGACGACGACGGCCTGCCCTCGGTCATTACCGCGGCGCTGACCGTCGGCATGAGCGGCTTCGGCCTGCACTGCTCCGATGCGGGCGGATATACGACGCTCTTCGGCCTGAAGCGCAGCGAGGAGCTGCTGCTGCGCTGGCTCGAGTTCGCCTGCTTCACGCCCGTCATGCGCACGCACGAGGGCAACCGGCCGGACGACAACGTCCAGCTCTACTCGAGCGGGGAGATCATCGAAAAGGCCGCGCGCCTGACGCGGCTGCACACGGCGCTGCTGCCCTATATGAAAGAATGTGTCCGCCTGAATACGGAGACGGGTCTGCCCGTCATGAGGCCGCTGTTCTTCGAGGCGCCCGACGACGCGCGTGCCTGGGAGAGAGATCTCTACAGCTATTTTCTCGGCGAAGAGCTGCTCGTCGCCCCGGTCGTAAAGCCGGGGGAGAGCGAAAGAGCGCTTTACCTGCCCGCGGACGAGTGGATCCACCTGTGGAGCGGAGAGGGATACGGAGCGGGAGAGTGCAGCGTCGCTGCGCCGATGGGCTTCCCGCCGGTGTTCTACCGCCGCGGCTGCGCGCACGAGGCGCTGTTCCGCCGCCTTGCGAAGGAATTTAGTTAAAAGTGTCAAAAAACCCCGTCCGGGAAGGCCTTTGAGCGCCCTCCGGACGGGATTTTTATATATTTTGCACAAAACGCAACGAAGAAAATCTGCAATTTCGTGCAGGCACGGGGGCTTTACAAATGCCGAAATGGCCCTTATAATCAAGCTGTAAAGCCGTAAGGCATTTTTTTGCGGCAATATAATTAACTCTGTTAATTAAAGGCCCGGACACGCCGGACCTAAAAAAGGAAAAGGAGAACCAACATGAAAAAAGCTCTCGCACTGCTGCTTGCGCTGACGATGATCTTCGCGCTCTGCGCCTGCGGCCAGCAGGCCAAGTCTGAAGAGATCATCATCAACTTCCCGAGCGTCTGGGTCGGCACCGACTCCAAGGCTCCCTATATGGAGCAGCTGATCGCCCAGTTCAACGAAGAGAACGCCGGCAAGATCAAGGTCGTCGTCGAGGAGCAGACCGACTATCAGGCTGCCCGCGACAAGCTGCGCACCACCATCACCACCGGCAACACGCCCGACCTGTGCATCCTCGATACCACCTATGATATCAAGGGCTACACCGAGTCCGGCAAGTTCATGGATCTCGCTCCCTACCTCGCCGAGGGCTGGGGCAAGGATTTCGCCGATGGCAGCTATGATGCCTGGAGCGTGGACGGCAAGGTCTGCTTCCTGCCCTTCGAGTCCGCTGTCTTCACCCCGATCTACAACACCAAAATCTTCGCGGACATCGGCTGGGATCACTTCCCCGCCACCTATGACGAGTTCTTCCAGTTCTGCGAGGATGCCAAGGCCAAGGGCTACAACGCCATGGGCCAGATGGCCGGCGAGAACGCTTGGTCATCCATGCTGTGGTACTCGCTGATCGTCGAGGCCATCGGCGGCAAGGATGTCTATGCCGACGGGCTGAAGAACCCCGCCTTCGTTCAGGCGGCCGAGGTCCTCAAGCAGATGTACGACTACACCTTTGACGGCGCCCTCTCCGCCGGCGCCGGCGATGTGAACGGCCACTGGCTGGCCCGCGACACCGCCATTTACCTCAACGGTCCCTGGTGGGTCGCCAACCTCTACAAGGAAGACAACGCCGTTGACGGCGTGCTGCTGGCCGACGACTGCGAAGTCGCGCTCAATCCCACTTACACTGGCGGCAAGGGCGAAGGCGGTCTCGTGACCACCGTTCAGGCCTTCCTCGCCGCGGCCGAACAGAGCGACCCCGCCAAGAAAGAGGCGGTCGTCAAGTTCATCAAGTACATCACCGATCCCCAGCACGTCTCCGAGCTGGCGCTGTCCTCCGGCGCGATGTTCTTCGTCAAGTACGAGCCCTCCGCCGACACCAACCTCATCTCCCAGAAGCTCACCGGTGTCGCCAATGACGCCGCCTACACGATCATTCACGTCAACGGCGCCTTCCCGACGGCCTTCTCCACCGAGTTCCCCGACGCTGTCCAGCAGCTGATCGGCGGCCAGGTCGACGCCCAGGGCTTTGTCGATCTGCTCCAGACCGCGATCGACAACGCCGCCTGATCCCCCTTTGTTTTGACCCGTTCGAATAGGGTGCGTTTTACCGCGCACCCTATTCGCAGTTTCTCCAAGGAGGTGGAGCTTTGAAACTCGAACGCTCCGACAGAGCGCCGCTGTGGGCCTTTCTGACGCCTGCGGTCGTGCTGATGGTGGTCTTTTTCGTGATCCCCGTCCTGTACGTGGTCGGCATCAGTTTTTTCAAATGGAACGGCATCGGCCCGGCGACGTTCAACAACGTGAAAAACTTCACGCTGCTGTTCAAGGACAAGGCCTTTACCCGTTCGATCCTCAACAACGTGATCTGGGCGCTGGTGGCGGGCTTTATCCAGGTGCCCCTGGCGATGGTCATGGCCATCATCCTCTCGCGCAAGCCGAAGGGCTGGAAGTTTTTCCGCACGGTCTACTTCTTCCCGCAGGTCATCTCGGGCATCGCGCTGGCCACACTCTGGCGCGCGGTCTACAACGCCGAGACCGGCCTCCTCAACGGCCTTCTCAATGTGATCGGGAGGGGAGATCTGGCCTGTGACTGGCTGGGCGGGATCAAAACCGCCTTCCCCGCGGTGCTGATCTACTGGATCTTTTACATCGGCTATTACATGGTCATCATGATGGCGGACATCACGACCATTGACGAAAGCTATTACGAGGCCGCGACGATCGACGGCGCGACGGACTTCCAGCAGGCGATCCACATCACGATCCCGCTGATCCGCCGCACCTCGCTTTTGACCTGCGTGACGCTGGCCAGCGTCATGGGCCTGCGCCAGTTCGAGCAGGTCTACATGCTGACGAACGGCGGCCCGGCCAACACGACCTCGACGATCGTGCTGTATATGTACAAGCGCCTGCAGGACTCCAACTACGGCATGGCGGGGGCCTCTGCCCTGATTTTGATCATCATCGGCGTGGTGTTCATCATCTGCATCCGCAAGCTCTTTGAGGGCCGCAGCGAGACGATGGCTCCCGGAAAGAGGAGGGCAGGGAAATGAGTGAGACAAGAGTGCGCCCGGCCCTGCAGGGCAAGGAGCTGATCCTGGCCCTGCTGCGCTGGATCCTGATCATCTTCTTCGCCGTCTATACGCTCTTCCCGCTGATCTGGCTGGTCATCTCGTCGCTGAAGACGAACTTTGAGTTTCTCGCGGCCTCGCCCTTCACGCTGCCGGCGGTGCCCCAGTGGCAGAACTACATCAACGCGCTGACCGTCGCTGGCTTGGGCAGAATGCTGTTAAACTCCGTGATCGTCGGTCTCGCCGCGACGGTGATCAACGTCGTCGTCGCCAGCATGGGCGCCTACTGCATTTCCCGCTTCCGCTTCCGCGGACGCGAGAGGATCTTCACGCTCTTCACCGCCGGTATCCTCGTGCCGCTCAACGCGCTGATGGTGCCCTATTTCGTCATCATCAACAAGCTGGGGCTCTACAACACCTACGGCGGCATGATCCTGCTCTACTGCGCCATCGGCATCCCGATGTCCACCTTCCTGATCCGCGGGCTGATGGACTCGATCCCCATGGAGCTGGAGGAGGCGGCCTACATCGACGGCTGCGGCTTCTTCGGGCGCTTCTTCCACATCATCCTGCCGCTGAGCCGCACGGGCATCGTCACCGCCGCGACCTTCCAGTTCCTCACCTGCTGGAACGAGTTCGTCTTTGCCAATCTGATCGTCTCGTCCGAAAAGCTGCGGACGATCCAGGTCGGTATCCGCTACTTTACGAACCAGTTCTCGACGGACTACGTGTCGATGTACGCTGCGATCGTGATCTCGATCGTCCCGTCGATCATCGGCTATGTGCTCTTCCAGGAGCAGATCATCGCCGGCATGACGAGCGGCGCGGTCAAGGGATAAGGGTTAAAGGCAAGAAAAAAACAGGCTCTCGACTGAGAGCCTGTTTTTTTTCTTGTGTTTACAGCTCCATAAAGCGCGCCGCGCCCTTTTTTCGCAGCCAGAGATACAGCCCCAGCGCCGCGAGCGCCGTGACGAGCGCAAACAATCCGAGATACGCCGCCGCGCCGAGAGGCGGGGCCAGCACCAGATAGATCCCCGCAAGAGCGACGCAGTAGATCCAGGTGCCGAAGATCACGATCAGGACATGGAAGCTCTGTTTGATCGGCGCAAGCTCGTTCGTCCAGCCGAGATTGGCGCGCCGGAGGTCGAGCGTCAGGCCGAGCAGCGCCATGAACAACGCCAGCACCTGCGGCAGCAGGATCAGTGCGAGCAGCTCCGGCACCGTGGGCTTGAGGGCCCAGGCGGCGCAGAGCGTGGCAAAAAGCAGCGCCGGCATCGTCAGCAGCAGCTGGACGCGCAGCTTGGCGCGCAGGACCTGCCACGGCTCGACGGGCAGCGACTGGGGGATCCAGATATTCTTGCCCTCGAGCGAGACGGAGGCGGCCGTAGTGTCGTTCATCGAGCAGGCCATGCACAGCGCCGTGCAGACAAGCACCGTGACCGCGCCGCTCTGCGCGCCGAACACGGAATTCAGCATGTCGACCAGGAAAGGTCCTTTGACGAGCAGCACGACGCCGAGGATCGGCAGCAGCAGCGTGCCGAGGGCGCAGTTGAGCATGTAGTTGGCGCTTGCGGTAAAGCGGCCGAATTCCTTCGAGAGCAGCGCGGAGGCCGCGCTGCGCTGTTTCTCGCGCCGCGCGACGTATTTGACCTTTTCGGAAGCGCCCGTCGCAGTGGCGAGCGCGAGAAAGCTGCGCCCGAGCAGGATCCACATCAGAGCGAAGAGCAGCGCGACGGCGGCGGTGCAGACCGCGATCGCGAGGACCTTGCCCTCACCGACGCTGCCGAAGAGATAGATCCCGTAAGCCTTTTCGCGGATCGCCGGGCCATAGACGGCGATGTTGGCGATCAGATCCCGGATGATGTTCATGGCCTTGAAATAGCAGAAGTAGTAAAGGCCGATGAAGACCAGCGAGATCAGCACCGTCACAAAGCTTTTGTTCTTGAGCTTCACGCTCAGCTTCGCCACGACCCAGCCGAGCAGGCACGAGAGCGTCAGAATGAACACGGAGATCAGCACGAGCAGCACGAGGCAGCCGACGAGCGCCCTGACGGAGAAGGGGACCGTGACGAGGTAGACGATGACCGCGGGCACGATCACGACGGCGCTGTACATCATGCCCATCAGATATACGCCCAGCAGACGCGAGAACATGATGTCCTTCACGGGGATCGGCAGCGAGAGCAGCAGATCGTTGTCCTTGGCCAGATACAGCCCCGTGTAGGTGGAGAACACGCTGCCGAAGATGCCCAGCAGGATCGCGATGACGCCCGTGATGGCAAAATACAGCCAGCCGGCCCCGGCCGCGCAGAGCGGGGCGCAGAGCGAGACGGACATCGCGGTGAACATGCCGCCGAGCATGCCGACCATGATCACGACGAACAGCACGATATAGGCGATCGTTCCGGCCTTCGAACGGGCCTTGTTTTTCTTTGAGTCGTAGAAGTAGTTGCGGAAGATCTCCGTAAACTGCTTCTTCAAAAGCGTCTTGATCATTCCTCCGCCTCCAGCTCCAGGAAGACCTCCTCGAGAGACTCGTCGCCCTTGACCTCCTCCATCGTGCCGGAGCGGATCAGCTTGCCCTGCTTGATGATCGCGACCTTGTCGCAGAGCTTTTCGGCGACCTCCAGCACATGCGTGGAGAAGAAGATCGCGCCGCCGCGGTCGCAGAGCTCGCGCATCATGCCCTTGAGCAGGAAGGCGGCCTTCGGGTCAAGCCCGACGAAGGGCTCGTCCATGAGGATCAGCTTCGGATCGTGCAGCCAGGCGGAGATGATCGCCAGCTTCTGCTTCATGCCGTGGGAATAGGCCGAGATCGGCTGGGCGAGGTCGGAGGTGAGCTCAAAGCGCCCGGCGTAGTCGGCGATGCGCGCCTCTCGGACCTCCGACGGGACGCCGAAGACGTCCGCAATGAAATTCAGATACTTGATGCCGGACATGAACTCGTAGAGATCGGGGTTGTCCGGGATGTAGGCGAGCTGGCGCTTGCAGGCGAGGGGATCGGTCTTGATCGAAGTGCCGCCGATATAGATCTCTCCCGCGTCAAAGCTCTGGATGCCGACGGCCGAGCGCAGGGTCGTGGTCTTGCCCGCGCCGTTGTGGCCGATAAAGCCGTAGATCTCGCCCGGGGCGATATGCAGAGAAAGGTCGTCGACAGCGACCTTCTCACCGAAGGTTTTCGTCAGGTGTTCGATACGAAGCATGATAAATCTCCTTTACGGATCAGTTATTTGCGGAAGGTTTGCACAAGAATAAAGACGATGACGGCCATGGTCAGGCCCATAAACAGATAGGGGACGAGGGCGGGCATCGGCGCGAGATTGACCGCGCAGAGGGCGGTGCAGCCGAAAAAGGCCTCCATCAAAAAGAGCATCAGGCACAGGCTCGTGCGCGTCGAACGGATCACGCGCGGCAGCTTGTAGGCCGGCACGCCCTGCGTGTTGTTCCAAAGCTTCGGGAAAAATTGGATGGGTCCCATGATGACCAGCATGAGAAAGCCGATGATCGAGGGGAAAAAGGCCGCGGCGGTTTTGCCGCTCCAGCCGTCGATCTCGCCGCGGGCGTTGAAGTGGCTCGGCAGCAGATCCGGCAGCGAGGGGTATTTCACGATCACGAAGATCAGCGTGCCGAGAAAGCACAGCACGGCGAGGCCGAGGAAGATATAGTCGACGAGGCGAGGCTTCGTATTCATACCTCAGCCTCCTCTTCCTTCTTCGGCAGCGGCGAGATCCTCAGCGCCAGCAGCACGACGAGCAGCACGGAAGCTGTGCAAAAGGCTTCGGCCGCATAGACGCCGAAGGCGCTGCTGACGAGCGGAATGATTGCGTCGAGCGCGAAATGCAGCCCGTAGCAGAGCGCGACGAGCCCCGCCTTCCTCTCGCGCAGGCCGCGAAAGAGAATCATCGACACGCTGATGTGAAATGCTATCGCGCAGACGCGCTCGAACCCCGCGAGGAAAAAGTTGGGGCTTGGAGTCTGGCAGAGCGCGCCGAGCTGCTGCACGGCGGAGTCGTACTGCGCGCCGGACAGAGTGGCAAGCAGCTCGCCCGCCTTGCCCGCGTTGACCGTGGCGGCGAGGGAGAGGTTGCTGATCTGCGCGACCGTGCCGACGAGGATCGCCTCGATACCGCCGTGGCCCGCACCGTACATGAAGGCGTTGGCGGGGTCATTACGGCGGCAGAGGAAGGTCTTCGCGGCGAAGATGCGGCCGGTCTCCTCAAAGAGAGCGGCAAGCGCGGCGCCGTAGAGCGCGTAAAGAAGGGTGTTGTTCCAGATCTTCTGTCCGAGCGCCGTGGGATAGATGAGGTTGTGCAGCAGACTCTCGAGCACATTCACGAAAAGCATGAAGGTGCCGACGCCGACGAAAAAGCTGACAATCTGAGCGCCGAGCTTCTTTTTGCCGTAGATTAGCGCGGCGACGGCTGCGGCGAGGGAGACGAGCATGCTCACGGCCATCCCGGCCATGGACAGCGCGGGGACAAAGGTGATTGAGTCCATATCCATGCTCCTTTCAGGAAATATCCAACTCGGGCGGGACGTCGATCTCGTCCGAGACGTATTTCCCGTTCTTCTTGCGCTGCCGCACGCACTCTGAAAGCAGGTACTCGATCTGCCCGTTGATCGAGCGGAAATCGTCCTCCGCCCAGGCTGCGATCGCGTCGTAGAGCCTGGGGCTCAGACGCAGCGGCACCTGCTTTTTGGCATTGTCTGCGGCCATATCAGTACAGGCTACCGGAGTTCACGACGGGCTGGGCGTCCTTGTTGCCGCAGAGCACGACCAGAAGATTGGACACCATCGCCGCCTTGCGCTCCTCGTCGAGCTGGACGGTGTTCTTTTCGCTCAGGCGCTCGAGCGCCATTTCGACCATGCCGACCGCGCCGTCGACGATCATCTTGCGCGCGTCGATGATGGCGCGGGCCTGCTGGCGCTGCAGCATGACCGCCGCGATCTCGGGGGCGTAGGCCAGATACGTGATGCGCGCCTCGAGGATCTCAAGACCGGCGCTCTCGACCTTCTGCTGGATCTCGTCGCGGATGCGCTGCGCCACGGTCTCGGACGAGCCGCGCAGGCTGCCCTCGTCGGCCACGCCGTCGCCGGTCGTGTCCACGCCGGGGGCGACGTCGTAGGGATAGATGCGCACGATGTCGCGCAGCGCGCTGTCGCACTGCAGCGAGAGATATTCCTTATAATTGTCCACGGTGAACACGGCCTTGGCGGTGTCCACGACGCGCCACATGACCGCGATGCCGATCTCGAT
Source organism: Oscillospiraceae bacterium (assembly GCA_017449185.1). Taxonomy (GTDB): domain Bacteria; phylum Bacillota; class Clostridia; order Oscillospirales; family Oscillospiraceae; genus Limivicinus. The sequence goes on along the minus strand of JAFSJZ010000068.1, from coordinate 59,808 downwards.
GGGGTTGCCGAGGCAGTCGTTGATCTTCTGGCGGGAGTTCGAGAGCGTCATGATTTTCAGCGAGATCTTTTTGCCGCTCTCGGCGGCAGCCACGGCGGCCGCGTTGGCGTTGTTAGCGTTCGACAGGACGCCGAGAAGATTGTTCTGCGAGCCGCTGTCCACGTCGCCGCTCTGGTTCAGGCGCGTGGCCGCGGCGGGGTTGACGCCGACGCAGAAGGGGTTGACGAAGTAAAAGCCCTCGCCCTTGAGCGTGCCGATGTACTTGCCGAAAAGCGTGAGGACCAGCGCCTCCTGCGGCTTGAGCACCTTCAGGCCGAGGAAGAGGATCCAGCCGAGCAGCGCCCAGACAAGGCCCGGAACGAAGAGGACGAGGCCGAGCAGACGGCCGCGGTCCATGTTGATCGCGCCGAAGATGACGCAGAGGATCGCGCAGACGTATAGCACAACGGAGAGCAGCAGCATCGCCATGCCGCTTTTCCTGGTGTTGAGAATTTTTTCTTCCATTGGGAAAAACCTCCTGCTTTGGATGATATCAGAATGATATCACACAGATAGCGGCTTGTCAAGTGTTTGACAAACTTTTCATATAAGAAAACGCCTCACGGGATCGTGAGGCGTTTTTCAGGGCTGTTTCAGACCGAGGGGATGGCGTGGGTGCGGAGGTACTCGAGCACGCGCTGCGCGCCGTCGGTGTTGAGCGTCCGGCCGTCCTCATTGGCATATTTGGGATTGAGATCGCTGCCCACGCTCAGCACCGAGGCGGTGTCGGCGTAGTACGCGCCGGTGTCGAGGCAGAGCTCCTTCACCCAGTCCGTACCGTCGGCGGTCTTGCCGTTGTCGAGGTCGTCGACCGGGTCGTAGTCCGCCGTGACGGGCGCGATCGCGCAGCAGACGATCTTCGTGTCCGGGCTGAGGGCGAGGATCGAGCGGATCAGGCCCGCGTAGCCGGAGATGAACGCGTCCTTTGAGACCTTGGCCAGCGCGTCGCTGCCGATCGCGATGAAGAGACGCGCAGGCTTGGCGATCATGCAGGCGTCAGCAGGAGAGATCTTCGAGCCGTCGCTGTAGAGGATGCTCCAGGAGGCGATGCTGTCCATGGGCAGACTGCCGGAGTCGCTGCTCCAGACGTCGCCGCCCGTGAGCGACTGCTCGCGCAGGACGAGCAAGACGCTGTCGGTCAGAAAGACGGAGTCGCGCAGATAATCTGCGCCAGCGTCCTTCGTCTCGAGCAGCGCGTGGAGCTGGCCGTCCGGCTCGACAAAGGTCAGCGCCGAGACGTCGGTGCTGGAATTTTGATCGCGTACGGCATTGAGGTCGGGCGTGCGCGGATCGGCCTCGCCGTGATAGGGCGTGACGGCGGCGACGATGCAGCCGACGAACAGCGCCAGCAGACACACGACGATCCCGATCGCCCAGAGGATATTTTTAAGTCCAGTCACCCTGTCAGTCATGTCATTCTCTCTTTTCTTTTTGGTAAATGTGCCTTCGGCGTCCGGCGGCGGAATTTATTACTTAATCCCCGGTGAGAAAGCCGACGGCGCGGACGGGCCGGGGGCCTCTCTTCCCGGCAGGGTCGGAAAGCGTGCATGCGATGTGCTTGTGCGTGAAGTGCGCGCGGATCTCGTCCTCGTTGCGGTCATAGTCCTGCGCCGCCCGGCGGACGCAGGCCTCGGAGACGGCGCAGAGGCGGGCGAGCCGGGACAGATCGCCGCTTCTCCGGCAGCGGTAGTACACCGTCGGCGGAACGAGGAGCATGCCGGCGGCGCGCTTCGCCTCCGCTTCGTAGAGAGCGTAGGTCTCTTGGGTCCAGCTCTGGGCGCGCAGGTCGAAGTTCTCGTCCTGCGAGTGGAGCAGCAGCCGGTGCATCAGCTCCTCGGCCAGCGTGAAGCGGATGCGCGTTCTCCCGACCCGGTCGTTGTAGACGATCGCCCATTCGTCGAGCGCGTCGAGCGTGAAGCCGTCCCCCGTCCCGGCCATGCCGGCGATATCGTCCCGGCTCAGGAGGGACCTCCCGACCGCCTCGGAATAGGACAGCAGGGTGGCCCCGTAGAGCCGGCACAGGCCCTCGACGTCCACGGGAAGACTGTACACATGCCGCTGCACGATCAGGTTGACGACCCGGTAGAGCGCCTCGTCCCGTTCAGTCATCGAACTTGTCCGGGAACGCGACCTTGAGCAGCTGCAGCATTTTTTCCCGGTCCTCCTCCGACATCTTGCGGCCGGCGCGCGCGATCATGCGCACCTGCGGGAACTCGTCCTCCTCCGGGAGAGGGGGCTTTTGCTCCTCCCAGCCGACGAGCGATTCGGGGCTGCAGCGCAGCGCGCGCGCGATCGCTTCGATCTTTGCGATCGGGATATTGGTCACGGCGCCGCTCTCGTATTTGTACAGAAGCTGCTTGCTCTCGCCGATGGCCTCGGCCAGCTCGGTCTGCGAAAGGCCCCGGTGGATACGCAGCTTACGGATGTTGTCGCCGACAATGCTCATGGGATCACCTGCTTTCAAAAAAAGAATAACATAAAACCTGTGGTTTTACAAGTCTTTTGTGAAACGAGAAAAAATAGCTTGACATTTTACTCCAAAAGGTGTATCCTGAGAGTGACCTGAAAGTTTACTACTGCGGCACCGGAGGGGCAGATCGCTCTTTTTTTACCCTAGTAGTAAAATGATAAGTTACTACAGAAGGAAAAACGCGCGGAATGTGCGCGATCGGACGGAGGGGAAGAATATGAAAAGCATAGCCGACGCGCCCGATATCCGCCGGACGGAGGCGACGGGCTGGCCGGTCAAGGCGCGGTGGCCGGTCTGCCCGGTCTGCGGGGCGGAGGGCTGCGGCGTTTTTTACCGGGACGGCGCGGGCGAGATCCTCGGCTGCGAGGACTGTGTCGCGGAGCTCGACGCCTGGGAGCTCTCGGAAGACGATCCGGAGGAGAGGGAGGACTGAAGCATGAGCCAGCCGAGCTACGGGACGGCCTACGACGACGTGGATGTGCTGTGCCCGTTTTACATCGCGAGCGTCCGCAAGGACAGAACCATCGTGTGCGAGGGGCCGCTGCCGAGGACGAAGAATCTGCTGCGTTTCCGACGCGGGGAAGAGTTCTCCGCGTACATGCGGCGCTACTGCGACCGGAGCTACAAGAGCTGCGAGATCTGCCGCACGGCGCAGAAGAAGTGGGAGGAGTGAAGCCGCTGCGCCTCATCGGTCAGCCAGTCGGCTGAGCGCGTGCCGCCTTGCCGCGGGTGCTTGAAAAAGCATGTTAGAAAAGCGCGGAGGGCTTTTTGTACAATAGCGGCGAGGAGGTGCGAGATGGCAAAAAAACACAGCGAAAACACCGATAACGCGCCAAATACCGGGAATGCCGAAAACAACCGGCCCGGCGGGGGCGGAGAGAGGGCGGCAGCCGTCGAAAAGCCTGTAAACGCCCCGGACAAAGCGCCCGCCGGGGGAGGGACGGAGCGGCTCGCCGAGGGCGCGGCGCTGGCGATGGACTGGATCGTCGGGCGCTTCCGCAGCGGCGAGGTCGACGACTGGCACGAGGTCGAGGGCCTGATCCGCGCGATGAAAAACGCCAAAGAGGTGAGCGCGGCCAGACTGGCGCTGGACGAGCGCTCATGTCTCGCGCAGCTCGCCGCGCTGGAACAGGCGGGGAGCGGTGCGGAGGCGCTGACGGTCCGTTTTGTGGGGATCGACGAGGAGGAACGGACATGACCCTGGATATCCCCGCACCGAGCGAGAAGCAGCGGCAGTTCCTGCGCGACAAGCACCGTATCGTCGCCTACGGCGGGGCGCGCGGCGGCGGGAAGAGCTGGGCCGTGCGCGTCAAGGCCGTGCTGCTTGCCTACGAGTATCCCGGCATCAAGCTGATGATCGTGCGCAGGACCTTCCCGGAGCTGCGGGCCAACCACATCGTCCCGCTGTGCGAGCTGCTGCGCTGCGGCGAGGACAGGACGCGGCACCTGGCCGAATACAACGACAGCCGCAAGGAGATCGTTTTCCCGAACGGCAGCGCGATCCTGTTCCGCTTCTGCGACACCGACCGGGACGCGCAGCGATTTCAGGGCACGGAGGCGGACGTGCTCTTCATCGACGAGGCCACGCAGCAGACCGAGGAGACGGTGAAAAAGCTGACTGCCTGCGTGCGCGGCGTGAACGCCTTCCCCAAGCGTGTCTATCTCACCTGCAACCCCGGCGGGCCGGGGCACGGCTGGGTCAAACGACTGTTCATCGACCGCCGCTTCGAGCAGGGCGAGCAGAGCGGGGACTATTCCTTCATCCAGGCGCTCGTCACGGACAACCCCGCGCTGATGCGCGCCGACCCCGACTATGTCCAACAGCTCGAGGCCCTGCCGCCGAAGCTGCGCGAGGCCTGGCTGCACGGCCGTTGGGACATTTACGAGGGCCAGTTCTTTGAGGACTTCCGTCCGGAGGTGGATCTTGCCGCGGCGCGCGCGGCCGGCTGCGAGGCCTCCGCGGAGGAGCTGCGCGCCCAGGGCCGGTGGACCCATGTGATCGAGCCGATCGATCTCACGCGCGGCCGGGCCTCAAGCTGGCGGATCTGCCGCAGCTATGACTTCGGCTACGGCAGGCCCTTCTCCTGCGCGTGGTGGGCCGTGGACGGCGAGGGCGTGATCTACCGCATTCTGGAGCTGTACGGCTGCGGCTCTGTGCCGAACGAGGGCATGAAGTGGACGCCGGAGCGTCAGTTTTCCGAGATCGCGCGTATCGAGCGCGAGCACCCCTGGCTGCGGGGCAGGAACATCCTGGGCGTGGCCGACCCCGCGATCTGGGACGCCTCGCGCGGCGAGAGCATCGCCGAGACTGCCGCGCGCTGCGGCGTGTACTTCACGCCAGGGGACAACAAGCGCATCCCGGGCTGGATGCAGATGCACTACCGATTCCAATTCGACGAAAACGGTTACGCGAGGATGTACATCTTTTCCCATTGCAAGGCGTTCATCCGCACGATCCCGCTGCTTCGCTACGACGCGCACAGCCCCGAGGACCTCGACAGCTCGCAGGAGGACCACGTCGCCGACGAGTGCCGTTATTTCTGCATGAGCCGGCCCGTGGGGCCGCTGCGCCCGGTCGAAGAGCGGCCGGTCCTGTCCGATCCGCTCAATCAATTATCCAACAGGAGGGCATCATGGACGAGCCTGTCATGACGAAGGTCATGGACGAAAACAAGCTGCGGGAGCTCACACGCATCCTGCAGGGCTACAAGGCGGGCAAGGCGCGGCTGGAGCGCCGGGTCGTGTCCGCGGAAAACTGGTGGAGGCTGCGCAACGAGACCGAGGAGAAAAAGCACTCCGAACTCGGCGACGGCGGCTTCCGCTCCAAATCCGGCTGGCTGCACAATGTGATCGTGTCCAAGCACGCGGACGCGATGGACGCCTACCCCGAGCCGAACATCCTGCCGAGAGAGCCGGGAGACGAGGAAGAGGCGCGAAAGCTCTCGGCCATCGTGCCGGTGGTCCTGGAGCAGAACCGCTTTGAGGAGGTGTACTCCGCCGCGCTCTGGTCGAAACTCAAGACCGGCACGGGCGTGTACAAGGTCGTATGGGACACGAGCAAGCTCGGCGGTCTGGGCGAGATCTCCGTCATGGAGGTCGACCTGCTCAATCTCTTCTGGGAACCCGGCGTGGAGGATATCCAGGAGAGCAAATACTTCTTCCACACCCGGCTTTTCGACAGCGAGCTGCTCGAACAGCAGTATCCGCAGCTCCGGGGCAGACTGCGGGGCTCGACCTTCCGGGCCACGCGCTTCCTCTGCGACGACGCGGCACCGACCGAGGGAAAGAGCACCGTGATCGACTGCTACTACAAGAAGTGGGAGGGAGGCAGACGCGTGCTGCACTATGTCCGCTACGTGGACGAGTGCGTGCTCTACTCCAGCGAGGACGAAGGCAGACCCCTGTATGAGCACGGGCTGTATCCCTTCGTGTTCGACGCGCTCTTTCCCGTGGAGGGCAGCCCCTGCGGCTACGGCTTCGTGGATCTGTGCGAAAACCCGCAGACGGCCATCGACCTGATGGACACGGCCTTTATCCGCAACACGATGGTCGGGGCCATGCCGCGCTATTTTCGGCGGCAGGACGCTTCGATCAACGAGACCGAGCTGCTGGACCTGAACCGGCCGCTCGTGACCGTGGACGGCAATCTCGGCGACGACGCGCTGAAGATCATCGACTTTCGGCCGCTGTCGGGCAATTACATCGACTATCAGCGCGAGCGCATCCGCGAGCTGCGCGAGACCTCCGGCAATACGGAGACCTCGACCGGGACGGTCTCGCAGGGCGTGACCGCGGCTTCCGCGATCGCGGCACTGCAGGAGGCGTCCGCCAAGGGCAGCCGGGACAGCACCCGCACGAGCTATCGCGCTTACGCCGAGGTCGTCGGGCTGGTCATCGAGCTCATCCGCCAGTTCTATGATCTGCCGCGACAGTTCCGCATTACCGGAGAGCTGGGACAGCGGGACTATCTGTCCTTCTCCAATGAACGCATCCGGCCGCAGCCCCAGGGTACTCTCGCGGGCGTGGAGATGGGTATGCGCCTGCCCGTGTTCGACATCGAGGTCCGGCCGCAGAAGGCCGGAACATACACCAAGATGAGCCAAAACGAGCTGGCCCTGCAGTTCTACAACTTGGGCTTCTTCGACCCGCAGAGAAGCGAGCAGGCGCTGCTGTGCCTGGACATGATGGAGTTTGACGGCCGGGACAGACTGCGTCAGAAGCTCCGCCGGACGGCCGATACATATGGGAAAATGATCCTCTTCCAGCAGCTGGCGCTGACGCTGGCGATGAAGCACGAGCCGGAGCTGGCCGCCGCCCTCACCGGCGGCGTCACCGGACGGAGTCTGCCGCCGAGGACGGCGGCCGCGCCGCCGCTGAGGACGTCCGTCCCGGGGACGGCGCGGACAGAGACGGCGCGCGCACGCACGCGTGAGGCACCGCAGCCGGGAGGCGGGGCATGATCGTCGTGAAATACAACCGCCGCGACACGGTGATGTCTGTCAAGGGGCACGCCGGAAGCGCGGTGAAAGGCCGGGATCTCGTCTGCGCGGCGGCGTCGATCCTCGGCTTAACGCTGATTGCCGCGGCGATGGACAGCCGGGAGAAATACCTGCCTGCCGTCACGCAGCGCGAGGGCGAGATCCGCGTTGCGTGCAGACCCAAGGGGCGCGGCACCGCGCTATGCAGGCGAATGATGGACACGATCTTCACCGGCTATGAGCTGCTCTCCGGTCAGTACCCGGATTTTGTGAGGGCGCAGAGGGAGGATTGACATGGCAAAGAGTTTTAATGAGACCGCCAAAGGAAGCGGCGGCAAAAAATGGACCAGGCCGACGGGCGTGCAGCCCGCCGGCGGCTACAACGAGCAGGGCTATCCCGTCAGCTCCGCGTCCGGGGGCCAGAGCGCCGGCGGGAGCAGCACCCATGAGACGGGCGGACACAGCTTCGGCGGCTCCTCGGGCAGCTTCGGCGGCGGCTCCGCCGGGACGGCAGCGGAAACGGCCGGACAGAAAAAAGCCGTCGGCGGCACGCTGAAAAAGAGCCTCGGCGGCACGGCGCGGGGCGCATCGCCGGAGCCGGAGACAGCGCAGGACACCGCCGCAAGAGCCGCAGATGCCGCCGTAAGCCCTGCGGCTCCCGCTTCGGCCGCGGGCGGAGCGCCGGTCTACGACACGGCGCTGCCGCAGCTGCCGGAGGGCTCCGACACAGCCGCGGCCTACGCCGCGCTGCCGGACTTTTCCTTCGGGGAAAGCCCTGCGCCGCGCTTCGACTACGAGGGGCGGAGCGTGCAGTTTGACAATCCCGGCCCCGACCCCGCCCTACAGCAGCAGTACCGGGACGCAATGGCCGCGCTCGAGCAGATGAAGGGGCAAGCCCCCAGCTACGGCTCGCAGTACGACGAGCAGCTCCGTGAGCTGTATCAGCAGATCACGGGCCGCGCGCCGTTTCGATATGACAGCGCGTCCGACCCGCTGTATCGGCAGTATGTGCAGGACTACACGCAGCAGGGCCGGACGGCCATGCGCGACACGATGGGGCAGGCCGCCTCTTTCACGGGCGGCTACGGCTCGTCTTACGCGCAGAGCGTTGGCCGGCAGCAATACGACGCGTATCTGCAGCGGCTCGCCGACGTGCTCCCGCAGACCTACGGCATGGCGCTGGATGCGTACAAGGCCGAGGGCGAGCGCGCCGAGAAGGCGCTCGCCCTGACGCAGGAGCTCGAAGCGAGCGACTATGCGCGCTTCCTCGATAAGCTCAAACAGTACAACACCGACGTCGACCGCGCGCAAAACGCCGCGGAGGGGGCCTACGAGCGACTGAGCGAGGCCGACGAGCGTGCCTACCGCCGCGCCGCGGACGAATACGCCCGGAAGAACGCCGCAGAGCGGGAGGCCTATGAGCGCAGTCTCGACGCCTATGAGCGCGAGCGCGACGCGGCGAATACCGCATACAGCCGTCAGCAGGACGCGTACGCGCGGCAGATCAGGGAAAACGAGCTCGCCTATGAGCGCGCCGCGGCCGCAGACAAGGTCTCCTACGAGCGCGCAAAGGATCAGCGCGCACGACAGGAGGCGTATTACAATCGCCTGCTCGGCCTGATGAGCATGGGCTACGCGCCCACGCGCGCGGACTTCGCTGCCGCCGGCCTGTCCGAGGCGCAGGGCGAGGCGCTGCGCGCGAGCTTCGCGCCCACAGAGGCGCCGGCAGAGGCGCAGGCGCAGAGCGTGTCTCTTCCCGCCGACCGGACCGATAGCGGGAGCGCGGCCGACGCACGCGGCGACGACGGCCTGAACAAGGATCTGCGCGGAGCGAAGAAAAAGCGCGGCGCAAAAAAAGCGTGAAAAGCATGTTAGAGAAGCAGACAGGCGATCCGATAGAATATCCATAAGGAGGCATCCGGATGCAAGAAGAAAAACGGCTCGATCTCCAGCTCTTCGCCGAGAGCGCGTCGGCGGGAGAGGAGGCAGCCGCGGGCGTAACGTCTCCCGACGCCGGGGAGAGCACGGGCGCTGAGATCGCCCGAAAACCATGGGACGAGGTCCGCGCGGAGTACAAAACGGACTTCGACGCCGAGGTGCAGAGCATCGTCCAGGCGCGCGTGAAAAAGGAACAGGAGCGCACAAGGACCCTTGCCGCGCTGCTGGAGGAGCTGCGCGCCGCCTCCGCCCCGCCGCAGGGGAGGACGGAAGGAGCGGCCACGGCAGGAACAGACCACGCGAGAGGGCCTCTCGGCGCCGGGAGCGCGCCGACAGGGAGCGCCGAACGGACCGGTGCTCTCCCCGACCGGCAGCGCGTGAACGCGCACTTTGACGCGCTCTGGGCGCAGGCCGGGGCACTGGCGGAAAAGGTCCCCGGCTTCGACCTGATGGCGGAGCTGCGCAGCGACGCCTTTGCCGCACTGACACAGCCGGGTTCGGCGGTCAGCGTGGAGCAGGCCTACTACGCGACCCACCCGGAGTTCCGGCAGCAGGAGGCGGAGAGCGTCGCACGAAGGGCGAGCGAGGCCGTGGCTGCGTCCGTCCGGGCCGGAGCGTCGAGACCCGCGGAGAACGGCGCGCAGGCCGCCTCCGTCGCCGCGACGCCCTACCGCAGCAGATCGCGGCAGGACAGAGAGGCGCTCAAGGCGCGCATCTACGCCGCAGGTGCGCGGGGCGAGCATCTTCCTTTTGGGGAATGAGCCGCATTTCCCGACCGGAGGACCTTCCGCGCAGAGAAGCATTATCACCATTCTACAAGGAGAACAACATGGAACATTATCACTTCAGTCTTCAGCTTTTCGCCGACGCGGGTACGCTGGTCAACGCGACAGGCAGCTACGTCAATGCCTACGACGGCTCCGCGAGTTCCTTCTCCGGCCGGGACAGCCTCTCGGCCGAGATGAAGGATTTCTACGACACCGAGCTGCTTGAGAACGCGCGCGTCGAGCAGATCTACGCGCAGTTCGCCAAGCGCCAGACGCTGCCGAAAAACCACCGCGGCACCGTCGAGTGGCGCAAGTGGAACACCTTTGAGCCCGCCTCCAAGCTGGTCGAAGGCGTCATCCCCACCGGCCAGAAGTTCGGCGTGTCCAAGCTGACCGGTTCGGTCGACCAGTACGGCACCTACACCGCCATCACCGACAAACTGGAGCTGCGCGCCTACGACGACGTGATCCTCGGCGCGACCGAGGAGATGGGCGCCTCCGCCGCGGAGACGCAGGAAAAGCTGATCCGCGACGCGCTCGCTGTCGGCACCAACGTGCTGTACTGCGACAAGATCACCATCGCCAACGGCACGGCCACGGCTGTCACCGGTCAGCAGGGCCTGATCGAGAACGCGACCTATGTTTCCCATCTCACGCCCGAGATGGTCAACCGTGCGGTCACGATTCTCAAGAAGAACCGCGTGCCGAAGATCGGCGGCAAGTACGTCGCGGTCATCCACCCGTCTGTCGCGGAAGACCTCCGCAACTCCGACGGCTGGCTCGAGGCGCACAAGTACGCCGCCCCCGAAGAGCTGTTCAACGGCGAGATCGGCGAGCTGCACGGGGTGCGCTTCATCGAGGACGTGTTCGCCCCCGTTCTGCAGGGCAATGACCTCGCCTCGAATTCCCGCAGTCTGAAAATCAACAAGAACGGCGGCTATTCCGGCGCCATCACCTCCGTCGCGTTCGACGGCGGCACCGTCGCCGACGACGCGCTGATCGGCCGCATCATCTCCATCAACGGCAAGACGGCGAAGGTCACGGACAACACGTCCAGCACCATCACGTTCGCAAGCACCGACTTCGGCAGCATTTCCGACGACGCCGACATCTTCCCGGGCGAAGGCGCCGGCGAGGGCGTGGCGGCCTACGCCACCTACTTCTTCGGCAAGGACGGCTTCGGCATCATCGATCCCGAGGGCGGCGCACTGGAGATGATCATCCACGACAAGGACGAGATCGGCGGCCCGCTGAACCAGTTCAGCACCATCGGCTACAAGTTCGAGACCAACGGCGCGACGATCCTCTACCCCGAGCGTATCCTGCGCTGTATGAGCACCAGCTCCTACAGCGGCACCGACACGGCAAACTGACTATCTCCGGGGGGCGGGCTTTTCCTCCCCGCCCCCGCTTTATTTTGAAAGGAGCTTATCATGGCGAAAACGAAACCTGTCAGTATCGAGAAGCGCGAGGTGTTTATCCCCCGCGGCGGCTCAAACGAAGAGTCCACGCTCTTTGCTGCGGTCAACGGCGTGAGCTATCTTCTCCCGAAAGGCAAGAAGAGCCTCGTGCCCGACTTTGTGGCCGACGAGATCGAGAGATCCCAGGCCGCGGAGGAAGCGATGTACGAGGCGAGAGCAAGACTGCAGGAACAGAGCAAGTAAACGGCGGGGCCATCCGCCGCTTTCTTCAGGAGGCACAAATGGCAAACATGACTGTAAATCAGATCATCACCTCCGTGGATCTGAAAGAGCCGAATAACTACACAGCGGCGGAGAAGATCCATTGGCTGTCCAATCTCGACGGGAAGATCTTCGAGGAGGTCATCAAGACCCATGAGGGATACGACCCGGACACGGACGCCTTCACCCCGTATTTCGACGGGACGGAAGAGCTGCTGATCCAGGTACCCTACGGCGAGGATCTGTATATCCACTATCTCATTGCCATGATCGCGCAGGGAAACGGCGAGATCACGCGCTACAATCAGCAGATCGCGCTGTATAACGCCTGCTACAGCCAATGGTGGAACCGCTTCAACGCGACGCATCTGCCGTTCTGCGGCACGAGATTTCGATTCTAGGAGGTGAGGAGATGCCTGTTTTCCCTACGGTAGACCAACAGTATACGCAGCAGCTCGTCACCGACACCTTCGCGGGGTATGACCATCAGCTCAAGATCCCGGACGGGGAATGGTACGACACCAAAAACCTGAGCTCCGATCACGCTCCGCTGATGGCCAGCCGCAAGCCGAGAGGCAGCACAAATCTGAGCGCGACCTCGCTGCTCGAGAAGGACGCGCTGGCTTATGTCAGCGAGAACGGCACGCTGTACTACAATTTCGAGCCCACGCCCGTGGTCGGGCTGTCGAGCGGAGAAAAGCAGATGGTCGGCATGGGCGCGTATATCGTGATCTTTCCCGACAAGGTCTATTTCAACACGCAGGACCAGACCGATTACGGAAGTCTCGAAGCACACTATACGCCGAGCTCCGCGAGCTACCAGATGTGCCGCTATGACGGCACGGCAGTCTCCGCGACAGCGCAGTCAAGCGCGCCTCTCAATCCGACCAACGGTCAATACTGGATCGACACGTCGGGAGATACGCATATCCTCAAGCAATGGTCGGCATCCCAGGACGAGTGGGTATCCATCGAGACCGTGTACGTGAAGATAACCTTCAACACGCTCGGCTCCGTTCCGGCCATTTTCAAAGAGTACGACGGCGTGACGATCTCCGGCTCGACCGTAGATGTAAACGGCGACAAGGTGATCTATGCCGTCGGCGGCCGTGCGGTAAGTACGGGAGATCCCGGCGAGGCCGACTGGATCATGGTCACGGGCCTGCTGGATACGATCCCGTCCGACCCGGACACAGCCGTGCATATCGACCGCACGGTTCCCGCGCTCGACTATGTCTGCGAGTGCCAGAACAGACTGTGGGGCTGCTATTACGGCCTCTCAAACGGCGAGACCGTGAATGAGATCTGCTGCAGCGCGCTCGGAGACTTCAAGAACTGGCGGCAGTATATGGGCCTCTCCACCGACTCGTGGACGGGCTCGGTCGGCTCCGACGGACAGTGGACGGGAGCCGTGAACTATCTCGGCTGCCCGACCTTCTTCAAGGAGAACAGGATCCACCGCGTCACCGTCTCCGCCGAGGGCGCGCACAGGATCGACGAGACCGTGTGCAGAGGCGTGCAGAAGGGCAGCGCCAAGTCTCTGGTCGTTGTCAACGAGACGCTGTACTACAAGTCCCGGTCGGACGTGTGCGCGTATCAGGGCGGCTTCCCGACGGGAGTTTCCGGCGCTTTCGGCACGGTGATGTACCACGACGCTGCCGCCGGTGCGATCAACAGCAAATACTACCTCTCCATGCTGGACGAGGCGGGCGCGGCCCACTTGTTCGTCTACGATATCGCCAGGGGGATCTGGCTGCGCGAGGACGATCTGCGCGTAACGCAGTTTGCAAGGGTCGATACGGAGCTTTTTGCCGTCAGTTCAAATACTCTCTGCACCCTGCTCGGGAGCCTGCCCGTGGGCGGCGCGGAGGCCGAGGAGAACGTGGCGTGGGAGGCCGTGACCGGCATCCAGTATTATCAATATCCCGAAAACAAGAGGGCGACAAGATACAACATCCGCATGAAGCTCGCGCAGGGGGCAACGCTGACGGTGTACGTTATGTACAACAGCTCCGGCGTCTGGGACGAGCAGGGGACGGTCAGCGCGGAGAGCGAGCAGATCGATTCCTTCCTGTTCCCGGTGAGGACACACCGCTGCGACCATCTGCAGCTCAAACTTGCAGGAAGCGGAGATGTCCGCATCTACTCCATCTCCAAGATCCTCGAAGTGGGGAGTGATTACCGATGACGAGAGAGCTCCCTCCCATGACGCAGGGAACGCCCGAGCAGCAGCTCGCGGCGCTGCGCGACTATCTGGTGAGGATGGCGAAGGATCTGAACACCGCGACGGACAGACAAGTGATCGTCAAAGCCGCGAACGAGGCCGTGTCCAAATCCGAAAAGAAAACCGTCGAGGATATCCGTGCGCAGGCGGAGGCGATCAAGGCCCTGATCATCAAGACGGCGGACGAGATCACCGCGTACACGGACTCCAAAACCGAAATCTACAACAGTCTGTACGTGGCGCAGTCCGACTTCGGCAGCTATTACGAACTCATCGAGAGCGACGTGGAATCCACCGCGCGCGGCACAGTCGAGAGCTACCACTATTCCGACCTCATCACCGCCGCGCAAAACACGGCGGACGGCGCGGCGGCGTCCGCAGAGGCGTACCGAAATGAGCTGAACGGTCAGATCCGCAGAGGCATCATGGAAGATCCCTCCACGCATGAGCTTCACCTCGGGATCGCCATCAGCGAGAGCCTTGTCTTCACCGGGGAAACGCAGACCTCCGGCGGCCATACCTATTACAGGCTCGCCTCCGGGCAGACGCTCGGCCTCTACACCTCGACGGGCTGGCAGTTCTGGATCAACGGCGTCAAGAGGGGCTGGTTTTCGTCCGAGGACAGTATGCTGCACGTGTCGAACATCGTGGTCGAGGACCGGCTGCAGCTGGGAGACGATTGGGAAATCACCACGAACAACGGCTTCGGGCTGCGGTATATAGGAGGATAACATGTCGAAAACAGGCTGCTCGCCGGAGATGGCCAACGACTACGGCGCTTTAGGGTCAAAAATACGGTATTACTACAGCACGAACTATAACGCGGCCACGAATGTCTCCACGGTAACGATCGTTCCGCAGCTCTACTCCGATCTGAATCTCGGCAGCGACATCCGTATGCACGCATATCGTGACCGATATGGCAATATGGACAGCGCAGGCGTCCGGGTGGACGGGAGCACGCTGTGGTCTTTCAACGGCGGATACCAGAATACAAGGCACCTTTCCGCTTCCGGCGCGAGCTGGGAAGACATGGCCGCGAGCACGGGCGAGACCTTTTCTTTCAGCAGAACACATAACAATGCAGGCAATATCACGGTTTCCCTCGGCATTGTCGGAGCACTGCAGGGCGAGCCCTATGACGACGCAGACCAGTCCATATACGAATGGCCGACGGGTGTGAGCGTCACGATCCATGAGGACAAAGCGCTCAAGGTATCCTACAACGCCAACGGCGGCAGCGGCGCTCCTTCCGCAACGTATTTCTACGGCACGACCTAGAGCATCACGCTTTCCTCCACGACGCCTGTACGGACGGGTCACAGCTTCTCCGGCTGGAACACGAAGTCTGACGGCACAGGCACATCCTATACCGCCGGCCAAAACATCGGCACACGCACGAGCAATCTGACGCTGTACGCCAAATGGACGCCCAACACCTATGTCGTTTCCTACAACGCCAACGGCGGCTCGCCCACGCCGTCAAGCCAGACCCAAACCTATCATGTGCCGCTGACGCTTGCCTCCGCCATCACGAGAGCGAACGCCCCGGCGGGAAGTTTTACCGTCACTTACAACTACAACGGCAGCGGCGCTGCGAACACAACGGCCTCCGCCGCCAGGACGACAAGCTACGCCTTCTCCAAGTGGAACACGAAGTCCGACGGATCGGGCACGAGCTACAGTGCGGGCGCGAGCTATATGGCCAACGCCTCCGCAACGCTCTACGCACAGTGGACGAGCACGACCTCGACAGCGGCCGTCACCCTGCCGAGCCCGACGCGAACGGGCTTTTCCTTCAAGGGCTGGTACAGTGCCGCGTCTGGAGGTACAAAACGTGGGGACGGAGGAGCGAGCTATTCCCCGACGGGGAATGAGACGCTGTACGCGCAGTGGACGGCGCTCGCTTCGACCATTGCGTCCCGCTCTGCCAGTGTGGAGACGACAAACAGTCTCGCCCTGACGGTGAGCCGAAAGTCATCTTCCTATTATCACAAGGCGACGTTCAAAATCGGAAGCACGGTGCTTGCAACGAGCTCCGCGTTTGCGACCTCGTTGAGCTATCCCGTGCCGAGAACGTGGTTCAACAGCTATCCCAACGACACATCCAAGACGGTGACGGTCTCTGTGCAGACTTTCACGACCTCCGCCTGCACGACGACCGTCGGCTCGCCGGCCACGACCACTTTCACAATGAAGGCCGACGCCGGTATGAAACCGACCGTTTCCTCCGGCTGGGCGACACACGCGTATGACAACACGGGCACAGCCGCCGCCAATATTGTCGGATACGTCAAGGGCTATTCCAAAGCGACGATCAGCTTCGACACGAGCAAGATCACGATGGCGAACAACGCGACGATCCGCTCATATTCGATCAAATGCCAGGACGTGACCGTCAGCGCAAGCCCGTACCGTACGCCTGTTCTGACCTCCACATCCGCGGCAGTCGTCTGCACCGTCACGGATTCCCGCGGCCGGACGGCCAGCGGGACATTGACGATCCCCGTCATGAACTACGCGCCCCCGAGACTGTCGGATATCAGCGTGTTCCGATGCGACGGGGACGGCAACGCCGACCCCGACGGAACGTCTTACTCCGTCAGGGCGATAAGGACGTATTCTCCGCTGAACGGTCAAAACAGCTGCACGCTGCAGGTCAGGCTCGGAAGTTCCGCCAACCCGTATTACGATCTCACGAGCGGCGTGGCGACCAGAAAGAGCGGGATCTCGGCGGACGTGACCTACCTTGTCACAATCAAGGCGACGGACGCGCTGAATAATTCGGTGTTCTATTACGCGCAGATCCCGTCGAGGAAGTGGGCGATGAAGTTCCGCCCGACCGGGAACGGCGTGGCCTTCGGTAAGGCGGCAGAATACGACAACACCTTTGAGGTCACGCCGGATTGGGCGGTCAAGCTGGGCCAGCCTCTGCCGGTTACAAGCGGAGGCACGGGCGCGGCAACCGCGGCCGCAGCACGCGCCAACCTGGGAGCGTTCTACCTCGGCATGACCACAGCGCTTGTCGCGGGCAATGATCTGAATAACTTTAGGACGGCGGGGAGTTATTACAGCACAAGCTCCACCGTCTCCGCCGGCATTTCCAACACCCCGACCACCGCGCAGGGATATCGTCTTGACGTCATCGTGACGAGCAACGTCAATTACCCCACGCAGATCGCCGTCTGCTACAACGGCGATATCTACAGACGGTCGCTTGTTGTGATCAACAATGTGGACACGTGGAAATCGTGGGAAAAGGTGCTGACAGGCACCGCCGCAATCGCGGACGGAGGAACGGGAGCGACGACCGCAAGCGCGGCGCTGTCCAATCTCGGAGGCTTGCCGTCTGTAACCCTTACCAACATGACGGCCAACACGACGGCGGCGCTGTTGAGCGCGCTCAACGCGGACATCAGCGCCGTACCGACAGGCGCATCTGTTGTGCGCTGCGGCAACAGCTCCAACGCATACCGCTGCTTGCTGCTTGTAATCAGAGCCAGTACGACTCTCGGAAAAGCAATTTCCATTTCTTCTTACTCGGCTTTGCACAATATTTCTCTTTCGCTCGGCTCAAGCGGATGGGCTGTAGGGTGATGCCATGACGATTGCAGAAGCAAAACAGAAACTTGTCGCCTGGGCCAACGCCCAGGTCGGCTATGCCGAGACGGGCGACAATCGGAACAAATACGCGCAGGGGAAGTATGCCGCTTACGGCTGGGACGTGCAGAGCCAGCCCTGGTGCGACGTGTTCGTGGACGCGGGCTTCATCGAGACCTTCGGGCTCGAGCTCGCCGCAAAGCTGACCTACCAGCCGAGGGGCGCATTCTCGGCCCTCTGTTCCCGGAGTGCGCAGTACTACAAGAACAACGGCGCGTACTTCTGTTCCCCGGAGATCGGCGACCAGGTGTTCTTCAACGTCTCGGGCGGCATCAACCACACGGGTATCGTCGTTGCCGTCTCCGGCGGCGTCGTGACCGCGGTCGAGGGCAACTCCTCCGACATGGTCAGACGCAACGCCTACGGCATCGGATCGTCCTATATCAACGGCTACGGCCGCCCGAATTGGGGAATCTTCGCCGAAGAGATGCCGAGCCAGTCAAGTACGCAACCTGCCGCGCCGCAGAAGGAACAGACCTGCACCGTGACCGTCACGCTCCCCGTAGTCAACTACGGAGACAAAGGGGAATACGTCAAGCTCATGCAGCAGAGGCTGATCGCAAAAGGCTTTTCCTGCGGCGTATGGGGAGCGGACGGAGACTACGGCAACGGCACGAAGCAGGCCCTGCTGACGTTCCAGAGAGAGCAGGGCATCGGGCAGGACGCCATCTGCGGACAGCAGAGCTGGACAAAACTGTTTTAAGGAGGACCCTATGTTTATTGTACTGGAAATCCAGACCGAGGCGGACGGGACGGTCAAACTGCTCCCACCGCTCGTCAAGACTGCGCGCGACGGGGCGGAGAGCGCCTTTCATTCCATCCTGGCGTTTGCGGCGGTCTCGTCCGTGGCGATGCACGCGGCCGTCCTCATGACCAATGAGGGCACGGTGCTGGAGAAGAAAGCATATACGCACGAACAGGAGGCGGCGGAATGAACGCACCCGGCAAAGCAACGGAGATCAAGGCGACGCTCACACTTCTCGTTTCCTTCCTCACGGCGCTTTGGGGCTGGCTCGGCTGGGCGATCGCCGTCTTCGTCGCAGCGATGGCGATGGACTATATCACCGGTTCGCTCGCCGCCCGCGCGAACGACGAATGGTCAAGCACTGCGGCCCGGCAGGGCCTGTGGCACAAGCTCGGTGAGATCGCGGCGATCCTCGTCGCGTCTCTGTGCGATATCGCCGTACAGGTGATCCTGCACAGCGCGGCCGCGCCGCTGATCGGCGAGTGGAGCTATCAGAACTATCTGACGCTGCTCGTCGCCGTGTGGTATATCTTCACGGAGCTCGGATCGATCATCGAGAACATCGGAAGGCTCGGCGCGCCCATGCCCGCGTGGCTGAAAAAGGGCGTCAAGCTCCTGCAGGCGAAGCTCGACGAGCATCCCGGCGGCGAATAAAAAAACAGGGCCCTGATCTTTCAATCAGGGTCCTGTTGAGTTTGACAAACAGCGCCTCTCCCGGCTTTGCCGTGCCGGCGCTTTTATTCGGCCTCGGCGAGGGCCTTGGCCTCTTCGATGACCTTCTGCTGGACGTTGCCGGGGGCCTCCTCATAGCGCACGAACTTGCAGGTGAAGGAGCCGGCGCCCTGCGTCATGGAGCGCAGGTCGATCGTATAGGTGCTCATCTCGGCCATGGGGACCTCGGCCTCAATGGTGGTCATACCGTCCTCGGCGGGCAGCGAGCCCATCATGGTGCCGCGGCGCTTGGAGTTGATGTCGCCGATGATCGCGCCCTGGTACTCGTCGGGGATGGTGACGAAGAGCTGGCCGATCGGCTCGAGGATCGTCGGGCGGGCCTTGGGGATGCCGTCCTGGTAGGCCAGACGTGCCGCCGTCTGGAAGGCCATATCGTTCGAGTCGACGGGGTGGTAGGAGCCGTCGTAGAGCGTGGCCTTGAGGCCGACGAGCGGGTAGCCGGCGAGAACGCCCTTCTGCACCGCGTTGCGCAGGCCCTTTTCCACGGAGGGGAAGAAGTTCTTCGGAACGGAGCCGCCGAAGACCTCCTCGGCGAAGATCATGTCGTCCTGCTCCTCCTGGGGCTCGAAGCGGATCCACACGTCGCCGAACTGGCCGCTGCCGCCGGACTGCTTCTTGTGGCGGCCGTGAGCCTCGACCTTGCCCTTGATCTTCTCGCGGTACGCGACGCGCGCAGGGAGAAGCTCGGTGTCGACATTGTAGAGGTTCTTGAGCTTGGAGCAGAGCACGCCGACCTGGATGTCGCCCTCGCCGGAGATGACCATCTGGTGCGTCTCGGCGTTGTTGACGAGCGAGAAGGAGATGTCTTCCTCACCCAGCTTGGCGAGACCGGCCGCGACCTTGTCGTCCTGGCCCTTCGTCTTGGGGGCGATGGCCATGGAGAACATCGGTTCGGGCAGCTCGACGGCGGGCAGCTCGACGTCGTCCTTGGAATCGGCGACCGTGTCGTTGGTCTTCCAGTCCATCTTGCCGACGGCGACGATGTCGCCGCAGCAGGCGCTGTCGACCTCGGTGGACTTCTTGCCGCACATGGAGTACAGGCGGCCGAGCTTATCGGTGCTGGAGGCGCGGCAGTTGCGCAGGCTCATGCCCGCGGTGACGGAGCCGGCCAGGACCTTGACGAAGCTGTACTTGCCGAATTTGTCGGAGATGGTCTTGAACACAAAGCCCAGCGTGGGGCCGGCCTTCTCTTCGGGAGCGGGGCAGTAGTCTGCGATGCCCTGCAGCATGGCGGCGGTGCCCACGTTGGTCATCGCGTCGGTGGCGAACACGGGAACGACGGCGCGCTCCTTGATGCCAACCTTCAGACCTTCGATGATGTCGGCCTCTTCGAGCTCCATGTTCTCGAAGAATTTCTCCATCAGCTCCTCGGTGGCGCCGGCGGCGGCCTCCATCAGCTCGGCGCGCATGTCCTCGACATGGCCGGCGTCGGCAGCGGGGACGGCGGCCTTTTCAAACTTGGCGCCGTTGGCGAAATAGGCCACGTTGTGCACGAGGTCGATCACGCCCTTGCCGTCGGAGGTGGGGATCGTGACGGGGCAGACGATGCTGCCGTACTTGCCCTTGATGGTCGCGAGCGCCTTGAAGAAGTCGCCGTGCTCCTCGTTGCACTTGGAGACGCAGAACATGACGGGCAGCTCGGCCTTCTTGAGGTACTTCCAGCTGCGCTGAGCGCCGACGGAGACCGTTTCCGCCGTGTCCTTGGCGGAGAGGACGATCACGCCGGCTTCGACCGCGCGCAGCGCGCAGAGCACGTCGCCGACAAAGTCGAAGTAGCCGGGGCAGTCGAGCACGTTGATCTTGCAGCCGGCAAAATTGAGGGGCGCGACGGCGGTGGAAATGGTGATCTGGCGGGCGGTTTCTTCGGCGTCGTAGTCGCAGACGGTGTTGCCGTCGCTGACCTTGCCCATGCGGTCGATCGCGCCGCTGACGTAGAGCATGCTCTCCGCCAGGCTGGTCTTGCCGGAGTTGCCGTGGCCGATCAGGCAGATATTGCGGATGTTTTTGGTTTCCATGTGTGATGATTCCTCTCTGTCAGATATCGTAAAGACATAAAGTGTAATACGGTCTCAACATTTTAATTATACACTATCCCTTTTCCTTTGGCAATAAGAAAAATAGGGGATTTTATATCCTTGTGAAGAAGCTGACGGCGGCGGTCAGCAGCGCGAAGAAGAGCATGAACACGAGCAGGAAGGGGGCAGACACGCTGCCCGCGCCGAGCAGCCGAAGCCCCGCGACGAGAACGCCAAGCAGCGCGCTCAGCGCGGTCAGAGCGGTGTTGATGCGGGTCGCGCTGTAGATGCTGCGGGCGGTGTCCGCGGTGTGGACCAGCGGCCCCAGCCCCTCGCGGCAGATGATCGCGGCGATCTGGCTGTCGTCGGACGGCTCAGCCGAGGACATGTCGAAGCGCTCAATATAGGGCGGGAAGTCATAGCCGTCGGTAGCCACGTCAAAGGCCACGTGCAGCATTTCGGGGGTGACGTTGAAATCGCGGATCGCGAAGACCGGGTGGCGGTTCGAGCGCATCAGGTCGATCAGCGCCTCGCGCACCTGTGGCCGCGCGGTATATTTCATGTTGAAGATCCCGCACAGGATCCCGTCCGCCGCGAGCAGCACGGAGGTCTTGTCCACCAGGCGGAAGGGGATGCGCACGTTCATCAGGCGCATCAGATCGGTACTGCCGCAGAGGATCACGCGCCCGTCGATCACGCCCTTCATGCCGCCGCCGGAGAGGTACTCAAAGTTCTCGATGCTGCGCGTGCGGCAGCCGTTGCGCTCCATCAGCGCGCCGAAGGCGGGGGCGGAGCAGCTGCCCGCGGCGGCCATCATGCTGCCGGCATAGGAGATGATGCGCCCGGGGTCCTCGTCGGCGAAGACGCGGATCGTGCCGATCTCCACCGTCCCCTCGGGAAAGAGGTCGCGGTCGGTCACGATCAGGTTGCGGCTCTGGCCGATGTCGCTCATGCCGGACCAGCCTGCGATGGCCGCGCCGGAGGGGAAGATACGCATCGAGCCGAGGAAGAAGGGCAGGGAATAGCTGCACATCGCCGCAAAGGGCACGGCGGGACAGAACACGACGGAGAAGATGTAGAGGATGTCCGCAAAGTCCTTTTTCGCAAAGGCGATCACGAACGAGAAGACGAAGGCGAGGATCAGCAGCGGGATCGAGAGCTTGCGGAACAGATCTTCGTCGGGGGAGGACTGCTCGCTGCGCCGCACGAAACCCAGCGGGGGCCGCACGGACTTGAGGATGGTCACGTCTCCGGTCGCGGCGTCAGTCTCGCCGGTCACGGCGAAGCAGCGCTTGCCGATGGCCGGAACGCGCAGCGCCTTGCGCATCGCACGGGCGTGCAGTACGGCCGCAAGCATCTCGCCGCAGAGCGAGAGCGAGGAGATCAGGCACAGCGCCAGATGCGGCGTGCAGAAGTCGGCCTTTGCCAGCAGCGCCGCGTCCAGCGAGGTGACCGCGCAGGCAAGCACGGCGAGCGTGTCGGCGCCGAACTTGCCGCGGGCGGCGTTCATCACGCCCGTCGTCACCACGTCGAGGCACAGCAGCATGATCCCCAGCTGCAGCCCCAGACACACCGCGTTGGAAACGGCGGTGGTCTTGAGCATGCCCGGCACGGGCAGCCCGATCGTGATCCAGAGCATCAGAAACAGCAGGATCCCGCTGATTTGCAGCCGCAGCCGCATCGAGCGGATATGGCTGCCATAATACCGCGAGGCCCTGGCGCAGCTGAGTTCACGGCCTAGATCCTCTTCTTCGTCCTCCATCGTGGCGGAGCCGGCGCGTCCGCTGCCGCGCATCCGGTAAAAGAGCGCCGTGAAGCGTGAGAACACATATTCGCGGAAGCTGCCGGGGTTGGCGGCCTCGTCGTAGAGCTCGTCGTAATCCGGCGGCGCCGGAGCGGTTTCGAACTCGCGGCGGACGGCGTAGCCGCTCTCGGAAACGTCGGTAAAAGCGGATTCAAAGCTCTCCTCGTCCCGGCTCTTCCGGGGGGCGGGCTCGACATCTTCAAAACTGACGCGCTCGCGCGTTTTCTCCCTTTCGGGCGCGGCGCGGCGCGCTTCCTGCCTGGAGGCGGCGCGGCGCGGCGGGAGCAGCGTCTCGGACAGCTTCGCGCCGAGCGCGCCGATGCGTGAGGCAGGCTTTTCGCTCTCTTCTCCGCTCTCTTCTTCCGTCTCGCGCGCGTGGCTGTAGATCTCTTCCTGCGACTGCGGCGCGCGGTAGTTTTCATCCGCGCTCATATCCACGTCTTTCCCGTCGTACTGGATCGTGCTCGTCCGCTCGCCGCCCATGTAGAAACGCGCATCCGGCGCGATGGGAG
Source organism: Oscillospiraceae bacterium (assembly GCA_017449185.1). Lineage (GTDB taxonomy): Bacteria > Bacillota > Clostridia > Oscillospirales > Oscillospiraceae > Limivicinus. The sequence goes on along the minus strand of JAFSJZ010000068.1, from coordinate 36,742 downwards.
GCTCGCTGACCTCCTGCTCGGCCAGATTCAGGAAATCGCCGCGCTTGAAGGCGTCGAGGAACTCGCGCACTTCGGCGTCGCTCGGCCGCGCGCTCCGGCGCGCCGGCTCGGCGGTGTAGACGGGGGGCCGCACGCTCTTCTCCCTGACCGGCGGCGCGGGCCGCTCTTCCGAGATTGGTGCGGGTCGTTCTTCCGCGACCGGCGCGGGTTTATCTTCAACGACCGGCGCGGGTTTATCTTCAACGACCGGCGCGGGTCTGTCTTCAACGACCGGCGCGCTCACGGCCGGCTTCTCCGCATCGGGGGCGGGAGAAGAGACGGCCGGACGCTCCTCCGCGGGGGCGGCGGAAAGCTTTGCGCTCTCCGACAGGAGCTCGTTCTCACTATCTGTAAAAGCCTCGGACGCGCGCTCCGTCTTCTTCGGGGCCAGTCCGCGCTGCCGTTCCGGCTTGCTGCTGTGCTTGCTGCGATGCTTTGAAGGCATGGAAAGATGCCCTCCTCTCGAATTCTTTGCCTGCGCGGCATGCCGTCCGGCCTCACCGCCGGATCGTGCGCGCACGGCGTCGTTCCCGGCCGACTGGGCCCGGAACTCCGCCAGGATCGCATCGACGGACATGCTGTCGTATTCACCTGTCGGGAGATAGCTCTCTTTCAAGTAACTCATATCCGCACGTCCCATGATGATGGATGCTCTGATTCGGGCCGCGTCCCGGGCCCGGTCTGCTTCCGGTATGTTATGCCCTCGCTCCGCTGCGCTGGCGCAGCACCTCGTACATGACGATGCTCGCCGCGGCGGAAGCATTGAGGGAGTTGAGCCGGCCCTTCATCGGCAGGCTCACGGTGAAATCGCAGCTCTCGCGCACCAGGCGGCCCATGCCGTCGCCCTCCGAGCCGATGACCAGGGCGAGGGGACCGGTGAAGTCGGTCTCCCACAGGCCGCTCGCTCCGTCGGCCGCGGTGCCGTAGACCCAGAGTCCGCGGCTCTTGAGCGTGTCGAGCGCGGCAGAGAGGTTGGGCACGCGGGCGATGAGCATATGCTCCGCCGCCCCGGCCGAGGCCTTATCCACGATCGTGGTCAGCCCCGCGCTGCGGCGCTTCGGGATCACGACGCCGTGGGCGCCGGCGCACTCCGCGCTGCGGATGATCGCGCCGAGGTTGTGCGGGTCGCTGATCTCGTCGCAGACGATCACGAAGGGCTTTTCGCCCCGCTCCTCCGCAAGGGCGAGAATCTCCTTGAGCGTGCAGTATTCCCGCACGGCGCACAGCGCGATCACGCCCTGGTGGGCATGCGTGGCGCTCATGAAATCGAGCTTGCGCCGGTCGCATTCCACGACGACGACGCCCTTCTCGCGCGCCTTCGAGGCGATATGGCCGAGCGTCTTGTCCGCCTCGCCCTTCGCGAGGTAGATCTTGTCGATGCTCCGCCCTGCGCGCAGCGCCTCGATCACGGCGTTGCGGCCCTCGATCGTTTCGTTTTTCAGTTCACGGTCCTGTATTTCCGCCATCGGTAACTCCATATATAGAATATCTCATATTACTATACCACAACATCTATAAAACGCAAAGCACAAATTGTTCTATTTACAAAAAAAGCATAGACTTTGCCTGTCGGGAAGGGTATGATAACAGTAAAGAAAGGGGAGGGATCCCATGCGCCTCGTCGACAAGTTTTTATACCGGCATCCCCGCTTCGGCATCCCGGGGCTGGCCCGGCTTCTCGCCTTCGGAAGCGGAGCGGCCTGGGTGATCGGCCTGATCAACAGGGTGCTGTATTCCTATCTCTCGTTCAGCGCCGCGGCCGTGCTGCACGGGCAGATCTGGCGTCTGGTCAGCTTTCTGTTCGTGCCCTACGACACCTCGTGGCTCGGCGTCATCTCGATCCTGTTCTATTACTGGATCGGCACCACGCTCGAGCAGTACTGGGGCAGCGGCCGCTTCACGGCCTATGTGCTGGTGAACATGCTGCTGACGATCCTCAGCGGCTTTCTGATGTACGTCTGCGGCTATGCCGTCAGCATCACGGCGACCTATGTGTATCTGGCGATGTTCTTCGCCTTCGCCGTCTATTTCCCGGACATGCAGGTGCTGTTCATGATGATCATCCCAGTCAAAATGAAGTACCTGGCCATCCTCGACGCTGTCTTCTTCGCCCTGGCGATCGTCCGCAATCCCTTCCCGATCAACCTCGTGCCGGTCGTGGCGATCCTGGGCTTCCTGCTCTTCTGCGGGGGCGAGCTTCTCGGCCGCCTGCCGAAGAGAGCGAGCGCGCAGACGATCAATTTCCGCAGGGAGTCGGCGCGGATCCGCCGCGAGCAGCGGGACGCGCTTTATCACCACAAGTGCGCCGTCTGCGGCCGCACGGACACGGACTATCCCGATCTGCAGTTCCGCTACTGTTCGCGCTGCGCGGGCTATCACTGCTTCTGCGAGGACCACATCAACAACCACGTCCACTTTACGGAATGATCCCTTCGGGGACCGTGACAAGACCGCCGGAGGGCCTTTTTTAAGAAAAGCCTTCCGGCGGTCTTTTTATCGGATTTGGTACCCGTCAGGGCGTGTATATATACACGTCGTCATAGCGGTAGCTCGTCACATAGCTCTCGCCGTCGGGCAGCAGCTGAACGCTGTCGGTGCGTCTGCCGTCAGGGCCGTAGTGGTGGACGAGCGTGTAATCGGCGCACTTCTCCGTGGCCGCGCCGAAGGCGCAGTAGCTTTCCTGCCAGGAGCGCTGGGGATAGGCGATGTCGTTGAACATCTCGTATTCGACGATCTGCGTATAGCCGTCGGAGCTGTCGGTCGCGTCGACAAAGGTGTATTCGCGCCGGAACACGTGTCTGGTGTCGCAGCTGTCCGAATAGACCTCGCTGACCTGGCGGCCGTTCGCGTCATAGCCGTACTCGATCGTGAAGCTCAGCGAGCCGGAGGCGTTAACCGCGTCGATACGCGTGAGAAGGCCTTCCGCGTCGTAGCTGTAATGGCAGTTGAAATCCTCAAACCAGCCGTATTTGTCCAGCTTGCAGAAGCCGGAGCGGGACACGGCGAGCCCGTCCGCGCCGTAGCTGTAGGCGGCGCTGCCGCGCAGCACGTCCTCGCCCGCGTTGATGCGGTACACGTCCTCGCCGACGAGCACGCCGCGCAGCACCGTGAAGTGCGAAAGCTTTTCCGCCGCGTCGCGGTAGAGCCCCAGCGAGGCGAAGGCCTCATAGGCCTCCTGCGTGCGGCCGGCCTCGAGGAAGGTGAAGGCGTCGGCGTAGCGCAGCGCGCGTTCCGTCTCGCTCTTGCTGCCCTCGTGCCAGGAGCTGGTCTGCTCCAGACGCGTCTCGGCGATTTTGGCGCGGTCGGAGGAGTCGGAAAACCGGCCGAGCGCGCGGAACATCTCGATGGCCTCGGCATAGCGGCCGTTTTCGAAAAGAGAGCATGCCTCATCGTATGCCTTCTGCTCGCCGCATGCGGCAAGCAGAACGCACAGAGCGATGATGAGGATAAAGATACCGCTCTTTTTCATGCTGTTCCGCCTTTCCCGACCTGCCGAAAAATCGGCAAAAAAACGCAGGATAAGATCCTGTGTACCAAAAATAGCACACATAATAATTTATGTCAACCGTTTTTATTATGAAAACGAATTTTTTTTCGAGGAAAACATGCTTTTTTAGGAAAAATTACTAAATTATTGAACAATTAGATACAATACGGTTACAAAAAACGGGAATAATAATCACTGATTTGTCATTATGTTCACCGAACGGCGGCACTGCGGAGAGGGAAGAGAGCAGAGCGATGTAAAAAAGTGCTTGACAAGCGCCGGACGATAGAGTAAAATGACCAAGCTGACAAAGCAACGGACGATTGGCGCAGCTGGTAGCGCATCCGCTTGACGTGCGGGAGGTCACAAGTTCGAGTCTTGTATCGTCCACCAAAAAAGAGCCACCCTGAGGGGTGGCTCTTTTTTGTCGTTTTGTGGAAGCAGCGCTTTGCACGGCCATAAACTGCCATTGTTGTGCTCTTCTTTGTTTACTTGGCCTGCGTCGCTGCTTTCAAGGCAAGAATATCCTCTTCGCTCAGATAGTGTACGCTTCCGTTCCGCAGAGCATAAGAATAGATCTTGGCAGCGTCTTCCGTATAGACGGCGTTCAGGTAAGCCTCCTTGAGATCCTGCCCCACAGCAACCATACCGTGATTTTGAAGCAGACATGCCTTTCGGCCGCGGAGGGCACAAACGGCGCCCAGCCCCACCGCTTCTGATCCCGGCATCGCAAAGGGTGCAACCTTCACGTCGCCGCCCAGGCTGCCGGCCATTTCGATCAAAACAAGGGGGATCCCACTGTCGCCGAGCGCAAAAGATGTAGCGAAAGGGGAATGTGTGTGAACAACGGCGTTCACCTCGGGAAACGCTCTGTAGATTTCCGCATGCAGTCGCCACTCGGAAGAAGGATCACGGGAGCCTGTTACACGCGCGCCGGAGAGATCGATCCAAACGATGTCCTCCGGCTGCATGAGCGTGTAATCCTTTCCCGCCGGAGTAATGGCTATCAAGCCGCGTTCGCGGTCAAAGAGACTGAGATTTCCGCTTTTTCCCGCAAAGAGTTTTTCACGATAGCATTTTATGGAGAAGCTTACGATTCTTTCAGCTTTGTCAAGCATGTCCCGTTCCAACTGATTCATCTTTCCTCCTGCTTTCTTTTCATTCGTCTACCGCTGTCCAGGCAAAGGGAAGCAGATCCGCAGCGGTTACTTTGACTATGTTGCCCTGCGCATCATTCAGGATGACCTTGATATCCGGACAGTATTCAAACAACATCTGCCTGCAGTTCCCGCAAGGAGCATAGAGAGAATTCGGAGCCGTTTCCCTTACGGCGACTATCGTATCAAATTCTTTTTCACCGGCGGTGACGGCTGCGCCCATCACGATATACTCGGCACAGGCACCGTGGATACCGCTGCAGTTGACGCCGGTGTATATATTCCCGCTTTTACAGCGTAGCGCAGCGCCCACCTGATGATGCTTCCTGACAGGATCATAACACATTCGGATCGTCTCGATCCCCCGACGGATCAGCTCACGGTCCTCTTCGCTGATTGTATAGTACTTCATGATTCGCCTTCCTGGGGTCTCACGTCAAAAAAATGCTCGATTTCACCGGGCAGAAAGACTCCTTTGCCGGTAATGATCGCGGTGACAAGCTCCGGAGGTGTCACATCAAAGGCGGGATAATAGCCGTTCACGCCCGCGGCGGCCGTACGGATGCCCATGCAGAACAAGCTCTCCTCAGACCGGCGGAGTTCAACCGGCACATCGGTCCAGGTCTTGGCAGAAGGATCCGGTGCGTGGCAAAGAGGATAATAAGGGATACCGAAATAATGAGCGCAGAGAGCCGCCTGAAATGTACCGACTTTGTTGAACACGTATCCGTCCCTTGTTACTCTGTCGGTCCCAGATAAGAAAACCTGCGCTTTTCCTTCCTGCATCACGCGGCCGACCATGTTATCGGTGACGACGGTAGTGGGGATGCCCATCTCTGAAATTGCATCCGCGGTAAGACGCGCGCCCTGGAGATAGGGGCGGGTTTCACTGCATATGGCAGAGAGACTTTTTTTCTCCGCCAGTGCCGCGCGCAGCGTGTAGATCAGGCACGTTTCTGCCCAGCAATGATTTAGGATGCAATCGCCATCTTGTATACGAGCGGCGGCATACTCGCCCAAACGGAGAGCGTCCTCATACTTCCTGCGATATACGTCCTCCACGATCATCTCCATCTGCGGCAGCAGCTCCTTACCCTCAGCCAGGGTTTTCCTTGCCACCGAAACGATCTGCTCAGACAGATAACGGATAGAATTGTTTGTGGGACGAGCCGAGCCGAGAGCCTGCGCAGCCGCCTGCATTGTTGACTCCTGTTCGGAAACCGGCCTTTCACGCACAGAAAAAGCAGCCAGAGCCATCCCGCATGCAACCGCAAAATAGGGTCCGCCGCTTTGCGTCACCATGTCGACGATCGCCTGAGCAACCTCTCCGTAGCTGTGACAGCAGACAAAGGATTTTTCCTGCGGGTATATGCGGCGATCGAGAATATATACTTTCCCTTCTTCATATCGGGCAACATTCTCAGGCCTGACCAGAAAAGGGAGACCTTCATACAAATCTGCATTCATCGGCATTTCCTCCTCATCGCATCAGCAGGTCCGGCGTAAAATACAGCTGCTTGTGTTCGGCGCAGAGACGGTCCCATTCCTGCAGGATGTGTATCGCTTCCGCGCCGACAAGGCAGGCGTTGCGGATATTCTCCGTACCGCCGTAGTCTCCTGTCCTGCGCTGAGCGACCACACAGGCGCACATACCTGCCCGCAGACCAAAAATCCGGGCAAGAGTAAACAAGGTAGCGCCCTCCATTTCAGAGTTCAGCACGCCCGCCGCTGCCAGATCATCGAGAGCCTTTTCCATCCAGCTGGGCTTATAGCCGTTGAAACTGGGACGGAACTGCCCGGCATAGAATGAACTGGCTGTATATCCTACACCGACATGGTAGCGCACGCCGAGCCTTTCGGCAGCCTGAATCAAAGCCAAGGTAACGACGGGGGAGGCTGCGGCAGGGTATTCCGGGCGAATGTAATCGGCAGATGTGCCGTCCATACGGATGCAAGCATCGTTTATGACCACATCACCGAGTTCCATTCCATCCTGAAGCGCACCGGTAGTTCCTACACGAATCATGGTGTCCACGCCGCAGGCTGCAATCCCCAAGATCACATCCTCTGCGCTGGGGCCGCCCATGCCGGTTGAAAAGGCAGAGATCGCACCTCCCTTATAGAGACCGGTAGCTGCGCGAAATCCGCGTTTGAGATCGTATTCCTGCGCCCGATCCCACTGAAGCGCCATAAGGGAGATACGCTTGTGATCGCCGGGCAGCAGCGCATAACGGTCCAAACCGGGCAAACGATACATATTCTCGTTGCCGCCAAGCTCCGCTTTGGAAAGATGCACTCTTTGCTCCTCATTCTCTGCCATACAAGACCCTTCTTTCTTAGATTTTGCAGGATTTCTTTCCGCGTTATGAAAAGAGGCCGGCTGCGCTTCGCAGGAGAGGAGAAGTGAAATGATCTCTCCTCCGGAAAAGCAGCCCGTCCTCTTTCATCATTTTTTTAAACAGAAGAACGAAGGTTTATTTCCAGGAGGGCAAGGTTTTGAGCAAATCTCTAAGAGAGTCCGCCTCAGAAGGACTCAGCTCCATCCCGGGCTTTCTGACATAGCCGGACTTAAGCCCCCTCTCCCGGAGGACGGCTTTGAGAAACGCATGACTGCAGCCGAAGCGCATGGCGCGGATGTAGATGCTGCAGATCATGGAAAGACGCTGCGCCTCGGCCAGCTCCCCCGCCTTGAAGGCTTGATACAGGGCGACAAAAGGCTCCGGGAAGGCGGAGGAAACGCCGGAGATGGCTCCATCCGCACCACAGGCAAGCGCGGGAAGCATCAGCTTCTCAAAACCGGGCAGCACGGAAAAACTGCTGTTCCTGACAGTCAGATAATCCATCAGCAGCATCATATCGGGTCCGCTGTATTTGATCCCTGTCACATTCGGACACTGCTTGGCGATTTTTTCTACGGTGGAAAGCGGCAGGTCATTGTTGGCCAGCGACGGAATGCTGTAGAGATAGATGGGGAAAGAGAAGGGCACACTCTGCGAAACGTGGGTGTAATATGTGAGCTTTTCCTCCTCGGTCAAGCCAAAAAAGGTGGGCGTGACCACTCCTGCGCCGTCTGCACCGATCGATTCGGCGTGCCGGACGAGAGAAATGGTCTCTTCTTCGGAAACGGCGCCGCAATGGATATAAACCGTGCAGCGGCCGGCACTCTGCTTTTTTACCGTTTCGGCCGCTCGCATACGCTCCTCGGCGTTCATGCGGAACATTTCACCGTTTGTTCCCATGGGATAAAGACAATGTACGCCCCTGTCCACATAAAAATCCGTCATTTCGCGGAAGGATTCGTAGTCGACTCCTCCGTCCTCGGTGAAGGGCGTAAGCATGGCGGTTGTAAGACCATATAGTTTCTTCATGTTGTCTTCCCCATTACCTATTTTCGTTTACAAGCTCACAAATCCAGCGGACGCCTCGGCAAAGGGCCTCTTTTTCTGTGGCGATCGACACGCGGATCTTTCCCTCTCCGGAAGCACCGAACGCGGGTCCCGGCGCTACGCCCACCAGATGACGTTCAAACAACACCTCGGCAAAGCGATCCGCGCTCATGCCGGAGGCAGAGATGTCTATCCACAGATAGAAGGCTCCCTGAGGAGAGAATACAGGGACGTTGGCCTCGCGGCAGATCGCAAGGGTAGTATCGCGGCGATCACGGTAGCTCTCCACGCTCTCACGGACAAAGTCCTGAGGGCCGGTGATGGCGGCTTCGTATGCTTTCTGGGCGATACAGCAGGTGTTCATACCGTAGGTGGTCATCACGCGGCCCATAAGCTGTACGATTTCCGGCTGGGCTATGGCAAAACCGATGCGCCACCCGGGCATAGCGTATTTTTTCGACGCGCCGCCGATCATGATCACCCGTCCATCCGGATCAAATCTTTTGAAGGACAGCGCTTTCACTCCGTCATATGTAAGAAAATCGTAAATCTCATCGGAGATCACATACAGATCATATTGCACAGCCAGGTCGATCATCATGCGGATGGTCGCCTCATCGAACACGGCGCCGGTAGGATTGGACGGAGAGTTCACAATGATGACGGAGGTCTTCGGAGTGATGAGGGATTCGATGCCTTCGCGTGTGGGCATCATGCCGTTCTTTTCGTCCATCAGATAAGGGACTGCCTTAAGACCCAGCGAGTGCAGCTGCATTTTGTAGGCCGGCCAGCAGGGATCCGGAAGAAGGACCTCGTCTCCCTCCTCCGCCACGGCGCGGAGCGCGTTGTGCAGAGCCATCGTGGCCCCTGTCGTCACGATAACTTCCGAAAGATCGATACGCCTGCCGACCTTCTCGCTGTTGTCCCGGGCGATCGCTTCCCTTACAGAGGCATAGCCGAGGAGCGGCGTATATTTTGTATATCCTTCCTCCATGGCCCGCGCAGCGGCGTCACAGATGTATTTCGGGGTCACATAGTTGGGCTCGCCGGCCTCCAGACGGATACATTCGGATACATTGACGGCTTTGTCAAGAACGAGCGGAATACCGTAGCCCGGCATTGTCTGCAAGGTTTTAGACAAGGGTTTCATATTTGTCATTCCTTTCCTTATCGTTGAAGATACAGAATATGTGGGGTTTGCATATCTGCAAAGCTCTCAAGAATCGTCAAACCATTTGTCAGGAAAACGAAATCCCGTGAGACAACCGCAGCTTTCTCTGCAGTTGTCTCACGGATGCCAGGAAACACGGACAGCGGGTCAGTCTTTCAGGTGTAATTTTCAAAGAGCGTGTAATAAACGATTTGACCATCCTTGACCGTCTGGATGATAGCGGGCTTGTTCAAAGGATTGTGAGTTGCGGGATCAAAGGTGAGCGATCCGGAAAGAACAGGCAGATTTTCGATCGCTTCCAGCTGCTCGATGATCTTTTCGGAATCAGTGGAGCCTGCCTTCTCAATGGCGGTGAAAAGAGCGTTCAGCGCGTCTGTGACGAAAATGGGAGCGGGGAGGATGGGATCCGCACCAAAGGTCTTGTTGTACTCCGCAAGCCAATCCTTCAAGGACGGATCGTCGACAGCGGCAAGGCTGATCATGAACGCGCCCTCCGCGTAGCCGGCGGCGGATTCCACAAGGTTCATGTCACTCCACATATCTCCGCTGATCCATTCGCACTCGATGCCGAGATCGTGTGCCTGCTTGATCATCAGGCCGCCTTCGTTCGGAGCGGAAAGAGAGAAAATGATGTCAGGGTTCTTTTCCTTTACCTTGCCCAGAATGGCGCGGAAGTCCAGCTCACCGCTGCGGTAGCCTTCGGTTGCGACGATGGTGCCGCCGGAGGCGAGAAAGTCGGCCTCGAAGTACTCCTTCAGACCTGCCGCATAGTCAGAGCCGACATCATAGATAATCGCGACGGTTTTGCCGCCAAGCTCATTGAGGCAGAACTGAGAGACGACCTTGCCCTGGAAGCTGTCGATGAAGCAGGTGCGGAACGCCGTATGGAACACATTTCCGGTCGCTTCGTCCACGGTGACCTTCGGATTGGTCGCGGCGGTCGCAATAAAGGGGATACCCGCCGCTTCGGTAACAGGAACAATGGCGATCGCCTGTCCGCTCATGTTCGGTCCGATGATGGCGCATACGCCGTCGGCTATCAGACGCTTGGTGGCGTTGACGCATTCGGACTGATCGCCCTTCGAGTCGTAAGCGATCAGCTCTACCTGACGGCCAAGCACGCCGCCTGCGGCATTGATTTTATCAATGTACAGTTTGGCGGCGTTGTTTTCGGGAATGCCGTAAGGCGCAGATGATCCGGTCAGGGCGCACAGCTGGCCTACCTTGATGGTTTCGCTGGCTGCTGATTCCGCGGGAGCCTGCGCCGAAGACGTGCTGCCCGAAGGAGCGGAGCCAGTCGAGGCGCTGGGGGTGCTGCCGCATGCAGCGAGGGATAACAGAATGCAAATGGTCAGGATAATACATGCGATTTTTTTCATTTCGATTCCTCCATCATTTGGCTTGTTTGACACTTCTTAGTTTGACGACTCTTGGGAAATCTGCAGATATATTGCCGCACAAGGCGGAATGCGCTGTTTTCAGCTCTGCTCCTGCTTGATGCCCAGGTAAGCCTTTTGAACCTCGGGATTTTCCAGGACCTCTTTTCCGCTCCCGGAAAGTGTGATCCTGCCGGTTTCGAGTACATAGGCATAATCGGAGATGGCAAGGGCGTCGGATGCGTTTTGCTCAGTCATAAAAATGGTAGTACCGCGGTCGCGGACATTGCAGATCGTATCAAAGACCTGCTGCACAAGCATGGGTGCGAGACCGAGAGAAGGCTCGTCCAGCATGAGCAGCTTTGGCCTGGACATCAGGCCGCGCGCAATCGCAAGCATCTGCTGCTCGCCCCCCGACAAGGTCCCGGCGTATTGCTTGAAGCGCTGCTTTAGAATGGGAAAGAGGCTGAACATCTCTTCCATGTCTTCCTGTATTGCTGCTTTGTCTTTGCGCAGATAGGCGCCTGCCAGAAGGTTTTCCCGTACGGTCAGATTGGCATACAGGCGTCTTCGTTCCGGCACCAGACAAACGCCCTTTGCAAGGATCTTGTGCGGCTCGGCAGGCAGAAGCTCGCCGTCAAAGCTGATGGAGCCGGAACTTTTTTTTAATACACCGGCGATCGTCATCATAAGCGTAGATTTTCCGGCTCCGTTCGCACCGACAATGGAGACGATCTGAGAGTCCTTTGCCTCTATGCTGACATCCCTGATGGCGTGGATATGGCCGTAAAAAACGTTCACATTGTCAACTTTTAGCACGCTTATATCCCTCCCCCAGGTAGGCCTGCAGGACATCGGGATTTCGCTGGATTTCTTCCGGCGTTCCCTCCGCGATTTTTTCACCGAAATTAATGACCGCTATACTGTCGCAAAGGTCCATGATGACGTCCATGTGGTGGTCAATGAGGATGATCGACAGGTGGTAATCGTCCCGGATCTTTTGAATCAGCCTGGCAAGCTCCCTCGATTCCTCCGGGTTCATGCCCGCCGCCGGCTCATCCAGCAAGAGGAGCTTCGGCTGGGATGCAAGCGCGCGTGCGATCTCCAGTTTGCGCTGCAGACCGTAGGGAAGGCTGGAGGAGGTCTGATCTGCCCGCTGCTCCAAATTCATCACGCGCAGATAGTCCATAGCGGCCTCCCGCACGCGCCGCTCTTCACGCTTCATCCCGGGCAGACGCAGAATAGACGCGCCTACGCTGTAATTTGAGTTCTGCTGGTCCAGTGCGATGATCACATTTTCAAGGACGGTCAGATTCTGAAAAAGACGGATATTCTGAAAGGTGCGGACGATACCCCGCTTGACAATGACATGGGGCTTCATGCCGCTTAGTTCCTCTCCCATGAAAAGGATGCTGCCGGAGGTCGGGGGAATCACGCCTGTAATCAAGTTGAAAGCAGTTGTTTTCCCCGCACCGTTGGGCCCGATCAGCCCTTTGATTTCCCCTTGCTTCACGCAAAAGCTCAGATCCTTGCAGGCGACGACTCCGCCAAAAACCTTGGTCAGTTTTTGAACGACGAGAATCTCTTCCATTTATGCATCCCCACCTTCTGCAGGCAGTGCAGGCTTTTTCGCCCGTATTTTTTTGATCCACCGTTTGACAAACTTGAAATTCAATTCCTTATAGCCGAAAATCCCCTGCGGGCGAAGCACCATAATCAGGACAAGGATCAGACCGTATGCCACAAGTCTCCACATATCCGCCACACGCAGGATCTCCGGCAAAGCTGAAAAAATCAGCATGGCAACGAAAGGCCCTGTGATACTGCCCATGCCTCCGGCAACGACGGCGGCGATCAGCGTGGTGGACTGGGTGCTGGTGAACATGCTTGGCTGGATGAAATTCACATAGTGTGCGTAAAGTCCTCCGCCGATACCTGCCATCACCGCGCTGAAGAACAGCGCCCTTAACCGAACGGTGAAGAGATTGATCCCCATCATCTCTGCCGCGACATGGTCTTCCCTGATGGCGACGGACTGCCGACCGTATTTTGAATAGACATAATGTGCGGTGATAATAGTCAGCAAAACGGTGATGAGCAAAATGTTGAGGAAGGTGGAACGGGCGGGGATCCCGACCAAACCGCGCGCACCGTTGGTGATTTTCAGGTTTTCGAGGATAACGCGAACGGCCTCGCCAAATCCGAGCGTGGCAATGGCAAAATAGTCATTCTGCAGCTTGGCCCGAAGAGTGGGGTAACCTATGATCAGACTGACGAAACCGGACATCAGCCCGCCCAGCGCAAGCGCCAGATAGAAGTTTGCATGAGCCTTGGAAGTGAGAATGGAGGCGGTATAGGCTCCTATGGCGATGAACGCGGCATGGCCCATGGAAAACATGCCCGTGAAGCCCGTAAAAACCGTAAGCCCCAAAACAGAGATCACACTGATCAGCGCCAGACACAGAATTCCTTCGATGTAGTTCCACATAGTCCAGGCACCTCTTTATACTTTCTCTTCCAGCGTCTTCCCGAAGAGGCCGGACGGCTTGATGAACAGCATGATGATCAAAAAACTGAAGCTGAACACGTCTCGAATGGCGGAAGAGATGTAAACGCTTGACAGGGACTCTACCAGGCCAAGAATGATAGCGCCCACGACAGCTCCGGGCAGACTCCCCATTCCGCCGATGACCGCTGAGATATAGGCCTTGTTGGTGATCCAGCCCATCGTCGGATATGCCATATACTTCATGCCGAGGAACATTCCTGCGATCCCTGCCATCATACCCGCCAGACAGAATACAAGAATGACAATGGCGTTGATGTTGATGCCGTTGATCTGGCTGACGACCGTATCGTACGATACGGCCCGAATGGCGATACCGGGCTTGGAATGGTTGATAAAAAAATGCAGGGCGCCGATGGCAATGCAGGAAAAGATAATGGCAAACAGATCCAGCACGCCGATATCTGCCGCGAGAAGCTTGACGGTTCCCTGGAGGATTTGCGGATAGTTGTAAAAGTGAGCGCCCACGGTAGCGTATACCATGTTTTCAAGTAAAATGGAGATGCCCATGGCGCTGATCATAAAGTACAGCGTTTTGGCTTTCCTCTTTCGCAGCGGACGGTAGGCGAGAATCTCGCTCAGACAGCATAAGAACGCGCCGACAAGCATCGAAAGAATGAGCACCAGCCAAAACGGAAGCTTCAGTATGCCCAGACCGAAATAGCCGAAAAAAGAGCAAAGCATAATGATGGGGCCATAGGCAAAGTTGCTGAAGTTCAGAATACTGAAAATAAGCGAATATCCCACGGCCATAAGCGCGTAGATTCCGCCGATGGCAATGCCGGTGACAACAGTTTGAATCAGCATGGTATCATCCCTTCTTTTGTGGACAAGTGCTCTTCCACGTCCGAAATCGACTGTTCACTTTGCTCCGCCAAGGATTTTCAGAACATCGGAAGCCTGCAGAGACTTTATGCCGCCGATTGGGCCGTTTCTAACGGCTCTCTCCGCGATCTGCTCCAAATGATCGGAAGGGACGCCGAGCGCGTTCAGCGTCGTGGGAACGCCGATCTCCTCAAAGAATGCCTTCAGGCGGCGGATCCCTTCCAACGCGGTTGCCCGCGGGTCGTTTCTGTCATATTGAACCTGCCATACCCGCATGGCATACTGCGTAAAGATCGGCAGATCCGCATCCATTACATAATGCATCCACGCGGGTGTGATGACCGAAAGAGTGGCGCCGTGGGTACAGTCATACAGTGCGCTCAGCTCCGTCCCGATCGCATGGCTCGCCCAATCGCCACCCCGGCCGGAGGAGAGGAGATTGTTGTGCGCGAGGACTGCCGCCCACATCACTTCCGCTCTGGCGTTGTAATTTGTCGGATCGGACAGAAGGATCCGAGCATTTTTGATGACCGCCCGCATCAACCCTTCACAAAGCTCATCGGAGACGTCGGCGTATGGCACGCCGGTAAAGTATCTTTCCATTACATGGGACAGAATATCCGTAATAGCGCAGAAGGTTTGAAAAGCCGGAAGGGTAAAAGTCAACTCAGGATCCAAAACAGCGAAACGAGGACGGATCCTGTCGTCTATAATGTCCATTTTGTATCCGCTCGACTCGTTTGTGATCACTGCGCCGTTGCTGGATTCGCTTCCGGTTCCGGGAATCGTGACAACGGCGCCCACCGGAAGGACGGAATGGAAACGACCGGTTCCCGTGAAAAGATCCCACACGTCTCCCGAATAGTCCGTTCCGGCCGAAACCGCCTTGGCGGTATCAATAACACTTCCGCCGCCGACGGCAAGCAAAAAGCGTATTTTTTCTCTCCGGCAGAGCTCAATGCCCTCCTGAACCTTGCTGAGCAGGGGATTTGCTTTCACACCGCCCAACTCAAAGTATTCGATGTGACAGTCGGAAAGCGACTGCTTGATGCGGGAAATCAGGCCACTTTTAATCGCGGATTGTCCGCCGTATACGATCAGCGCTTTGTGGCCGTATTCGGCGCACTCCGGTCCGATCTGCGAGGAGATGCCTCGCCCGAACAGTATTTTTGTGGTGTTCTGGTAAACGAAATCGTACATAACAGCGCATCTCCTTTTAAAGACACCATCCCTTCAAGCTTCGACGAAAGCGCGAAACGGAGCGTCGGATGGGAAACAGGATCGCCACATTGGACTTGTTTTTCACAGGGCGTTATGGTATTTTTTATAATAGAAAAAGGGAAAAAGCAGAAAACATAAAAATGAGAATGGGCTCCCTAATTTCCACTATATTGTACTATACATGATTATATATTGTCAATAGCTTTGGAGGAATTAATGGACATCAGTGTTATAATCGGGAAAAATATCAAGGAAATCCGTGAGAAGAAAAAGCTTTCGCTGGATATGGCTGCGGACCTGACCGGGGTGTCTCGCAGCATGCTTGCACAGATCGAGAAAGGAGACGTCAATCCGACTGTGCAGACCTTATGGAAGATCATGGAGGGCTTCAAGGTGCCCTTCAACCGGCTTATATACCGTACTCCGCCCCTTGCAAGCATTATCAGAAAAGATGAGAGCGACATTTACAACAATTCCGGCAATAAGGACTACAGAAGCTATGTCACTTTCCCGTTTGACGAGAGCAAGGGATTTGAAACGAACCGCTGTTTTCTCTCTCCGGGGGCTGTTCATACGTCTACCGGCCATATTGCGGGCACGGAAGAGTTTATTACCGTCTTTTCCGGAAGGATGGAGATCACGGTAGGACATGACAGCTTTATTTTGGAAGAGGGTGATTCCATCCGTTTTCTTGCGGATACCAATCACAGTTATCGAAACATTGGAGATGTGCCTCTAACCTATCATACGATTATGTATTATTCCTCCTGATAAGCTTCAAGCATAAAACAGCTGTGCAGGCGAAGAGCCCGTTCCGTAAGCCCGGAAGAGAAAGCCTTTTGAAAACGGCAGCCGGCAAGACGAAGGCAGACACTTGAAAGAGTGTCTGCCTTCGTCTTTTTCGGAAAAGAGAAGAGCAGACGGCGAAATCGGACGAAATGAGGGCTTCGGGAGGGCGCGTAAGGAACAGATGAACACAGCGCCGGCAGCGCTGCGCCGCCATCTTGAGACGATGCGTCTGCCTCTCTGGCTCAACAACGCCCACGAAATCGGCGCCATCGCACTTTTGCTCCTTCCTCCCTCAGAATGGCGGTTCCTCTTCCGGAAGATTCTTCTTGTGCTGGGCGGGCAACATGTGATATTTTTATCGTATCGAATGAAATTCCCTGCGCCATGCCGGGGGAGGCCTGACTATGAATTTGCTGCTCGTATATGTTTTCTCCGCCGTCCTGTTTCTGCTGCTGATGATCTCGCTGGGCTTTCAGCCCCGGATCCTCAGCCGCCTGACCGGTGTGCTGCTCCTGATCACCGGCGCGGCCGGGACGGTATTCTACGGCTACGCATACCTGAAGCTCTTCGGCAATGTCCCGCAGGCCGTGATGCGCACGCTTTTTTCCGTCTTCTGCATGTTCCTCGGCCGCAATGAGATCGGCGCGATCAGCGCCGTGCCCGCACTGGCCGCTCCGGCGATGCAGTTTCTGATCTATGCCGTGCATCTTTTGGCTCTCTACTGCACGGCCAGCGCCGTGATCGCCGCGATGGGAACAAGGCTGATGCGGACGCTCCATCTGCTGCTGCTGCGCCGCGGCGATCTGAATCTGATCTACGGGGCAAGCGAGGACAGCGTTGCTTTCGGCCGGGAGCTGGCGAAAAAAAGCAAGGGCGTGCTTGTCTATGTCGACAGGAGCGACGCGCTGGACAGCACGATCCTTCGGATGGGCAGCCTCCTGTTCACCGACGCCGACGCGCTTGCCCCTGCCGACGCGTTTCTCCGACGGATCGGTCTGCATCGGCCGCTCCGCAGTCTGAGCGTATACTGCCTCGGGGAGGACAGCGGCGACAACCTCCGCTACGCCTCGTCCCTGGCCGCCGCGCTCCGTGAGCTCGGTGTCGATCCCTCGCGCACGTCGCTGACCGTGCTGACCGACGAGGAGAGCCAGGGGGCCGCGCTGCAGGCGGAAGACGGCAGACCGGGCTTCAGCTCCGTGCTGGCGATCGCCCGCCGGGACCTGGCCGCCCGCATGATGATCCGGGCCGTCCCGCCCTGGGAGACGATGCGCTTTGACGAACATGCCCGCGCAAAAGAGGACTTCGAGGCGCTGATCGTGGGCTTCGGGAGAACCGGCCAGGCCGTGCTGCGCGCTCTGGCGATGAACGCACAGTTCGCCGGGAGCCGCTTCCGTGCGACGATTGTGGCTCTGGACACCGACGAATATCTCGGCGACTTTTCCCTCCGCTCCCCGGAGCTGAAGGACTCCTGTGAGCTCCGCTTTGCCAGCGGGAACGCGCACAGCGCCCAGATCTATCAGTATCTGAGCAGCTGCGCCGCCAATCTGAACTATGTTGCGCTCTGTTCCGGCGATGATCGCGAAAACGAAGAGCTCGCCGACGAATATGCCCGCTTTCTGGCAGAGCGCGGCTGCCGTGCGCCGCTGCTGCTCTGCACCGCCTCCTCCGTGCGGAGGCACGTCGACGGGGGCGCGGCGGAGGTCTTTTGCCTCTTCAGCCCGGAGACCCTCTGCTCCCGAAAGCTGGACGAAAAGGCCATGCTCCTCAACCATCGGTATCACTTCTCCGAGGGACATACGAAAGAAGAGGACTGGGCGCGCTGCGACTATTTCAGCCGTATGAGCTGCCGGGCCAGCACGGATTTCCTGCCGGCCTTTCTCCGAAGCGCCGGTATCAGCTCTGCGGACGCCGCGCGGGAATCTTTCGCGTTTCCGGAGGAGACGCTGGAAAACCTCGCGGAAACGGAGCACCTGCGCTGGTGCGCCTTCCACCGGGTCATGGGATACCGCCGGATGCCGGAGGAGCTCTACCGCCGCAGGGCCGAACAGGCCGAGCGGGAAAGGGAAGAGACGGGACGCAGCTCTCTGCGTCCTTCCAAGGACAGCGAAAACCGGCTTCACGCATGTCTGATCCCCTGGGAGGATCTGGACGCGCTTTCTTCCCTGGAGCGGGAACTCTCCGGCCGTAAGGTCGATTACAAGGAACTGGACCGGGACAGCGTGCGAATGATCCCGGAGATGCTGCGCGCGGAGGACGGATATGAAAAAAGGATATAAAAAGCTGCTGGCTGCGGCGGCCGTCTTTCTGGCGCTGATCGCCGTTCTGCTGCTGGCCGAGAGAGAGGCTCCCAACGCCTCGATCCGCAGCCTGAGCGCCGCGCTGTGGTACGCGATCACCACGCTCACATCGGTGGGATACGGCGATCTTTTTCCGGTCACAGCGGTCGGGCGCATCGCCGGAGCCGTGCTCGAGCTGGGTTCTCTCGGCGTGCTGGCCCTGCTGCTCGCCATACTGCTGACGGTCTATCGCTCCCGGCTGCGCCCGAAAATGCTGCTGTGGCTGCGCCGGAAGCGGGACTGGTATGTTTTTCTCTCCGCCGGTGCGCCCTCGCGGGCTATGGCGGAAGCTCTTCTCCGGGAAGATCCCTCCCGAACGATCGTCTTTTCCCTTCCGTCGGCGGAGGAAGGACTGCCCGGCATCGTCACCTCTCTGCCGGCAGAGGCGCTGCTGCGCCTGCGCAAGAGCGGGAGCGGCGTACACGTTTTCGCCCTCGGGGACGACTGGCTGCAAAATGAAAAGCAGGCCGACGCCCTGAAAGGGGCGCGCTGCCGGGTCTACTGTCTTTCCCCGCATCCCTTGGATTCTCTGCCGGAGGGACAGCTGCGCTTCGCCCCCTGGGAGATCTGCGCAAGGCTGTACTGGCAGCGCTTTCCCGCAGAAGGGCCGGAGGAAGAGATCTGGATCGTGGGCGACGGACGCTGCGCCCAGGCTCTGCTCGAGCAGGCGCTGCTGGTGAATGTGTTGGCGCCGGAGCAGCGCATCCGTTACGTTCTTTTCGGCGATCACGCCGATTTCCGGCGCTGTCATCCGGCGCTGGAGCCTTTGGCCGTCTCCCCGGGATCGGACGGAAGCGGCGATCGGATCGTCTGGTCGGACAAGGCCTGGAATGCCGACGCCGACGCGCTCCGCGCGGCGGATCGGATCATCTTCTGCTCCGACGACGAAGAAGAAAACCTGGATCGCCTCAGCGCCCTGCGGCGCTTCTTCCCCGTATCCGGCAGGGTACACGCCAGGCTTTCCCGCCCCTTTGACGGTGCGGAGACTTTCGGTTCTCCGCAGGAGCTGTTCACTCCGGAGCTGGTGATGCGCGAGCAGCTGAACCGCACAGCGAAAATGCTCCACGGCATCTACCGCGCTGCCAACGGCGGTCCCGCGTGGGAGGAATTGAGCGAGTTCACCCGCCGCTCCAATCTGGCGGCCGCGGATCACCTGCCGGTGAAGCTGCGCCTGCTGCTGCCGGACGAGACCGTTTCCGTGCCCGAGAGGCGGCTCTGCCGCCTGGCCGCAGACGCGCTGGCCGCGGCGAATGAGGACAGACGCCGCTTCCGGGAGATCGAGCACATCCGCTGGATGCGCTTCCATCTCCTGTACAACTGGCGCTATGGCGAAGAGCGTTCCGACAAAGATCGGCTGCACCCTCTGCTGCGCTCCTTTGACGAATTGGAAGAGCGGGATCAGGCCAAGGACGATTACGCCTGGACGCTGATCGCATCTCTTGCAGACCTCCCGGAGGAGGAAAAGAGATGAAAAAGAACAGCCCCGAAGTCGAGCGGGAGTACGTCGCTTTTATCAGTTATCGCCACCTTCCGCTGGATATGGAGGCGGCCCGCAGCGTTCAGAAGAAAATCGAGAGTTATGTCGTTCCCAAAGAGCTGCGCGCTCGTGCGGGCGGCAAGCGTCTGGGCAACGTGTTCCGGGATGAGGACGAGCTGCCCGCCTCGGCCAGCCTGTCCGGGAGCATCACCTATGCGCTCGATCACAGCCGCTTTCTGATCGTGATCTGCACGCCCGGGCTGCCCCAGTCGAAATGGTGCGAGCAGGAGATCCGCTATTTCCTGCAGACTCACGACCGGGATCATGTTCTGGCCGTGCTGGCTGACGGAGAGCCGGAGAGATCTTTCTCTCCGCTGATGCTCCACACCTTCGACGAGCAGGGGAACGTCACCGGCGACGCGGAGCCCCTCGCCGCCAACATCGCCGGAGCCGACCATCGCATCAACCGAAGGGCCTTCCGCAAGGAGATCATCCGGATCTACGCCGCGCTGCTGGGCTGTCCCTTCGATACGCTCTGGCAGCGCCAACGGCGCGCCAGGACCACGCGCATGCTTGCCGCCATGGCCGCCGCGATGGCTGTCATGGGGATATTCATGGGGACCGTGCTGTATAAAAACCGACAGATCACCGAGCAGAACCGGCAGATCACGGAGCAGAACGGTCAGATCACCAGGCAAAACCTCCAGATCTCCGAGCAAAACGATCAGATCACCGCGCAGAATCTCGAGCTGAAGAGGCAGATGTCTTCCCTTCAGGTAGAGTCCGGCCGCGCCCAGCTGGAGGATCACGATGTGCTCGGCGCCCTGCGCAGCGTGCTGGCCGCTCTCCCCGAAGAGGACGGCCAGCCATACGATCACCTTGCGGAAGCGCTGCTGAACGACGCGCTGTGCAGCTATCAGTCCGGGGCGCTGCAGAGCCGCCTGCTCTACAGCCAGTCCATGGATATTGTGGATCTGGCGGTGACAAAAGACGATAAGGCCGTTTTGCTGGCGGATTCCCTGGGGTTTGTGCGCTGTGTCTCCCTTCGGGACGGCACGCTGCTCTGGGAAACGCGTTCTCCGGAGCAGCCCGGCTCGAACGATGCCATGACGGATCTGCTCCTGCTTGAAGAACGCGGGCTGGTCGTCTGCAAGAATACCCGCTCCGTCTGCGCACGGAAGCTGCAGGACGGTTCTCCTGTGTGGACCTTCGCCTATCAGCTCTCACTCGGCTGCAATTTTTACTGTCTCTCTCCCGACGGCGGCACGCTGATGCTGCTGGATCAGGAGGAGTATGACAGCGGCGTCCTGGATCTGCTGGCGCTGGATACCGCTACGGGCCTCGAAACGGGCCGGGTGCGTCTCGGAAGCGAGGAGCAGCCTCTCTCCGTGAGCACGATGGACTACTCCTACGGATATGGCGCGGCTTTTTCCGACGACGGCAGGCTTTTTGCCATCGTCAACAGCGCAAAGGATGAAGAGAGGCTCTTCCTGGCGACACTTCTGGACGCGGAAAGCTGGCAGGTCCTTCGAACGGCTTCCTATAAAGGGGCCGGTTCTTCGTCGCTGTTTTACGGAGTCCACGTTCAAAACGGAAGCGGCGATCTGTTCTGCGCCCAGTATGAATCCGGCTACGGCGGTGTCATGACCATCCGCATCGTCTGGGAAGACAGGGAGCAGCCGGTCAAACGGGATCTCACCAACAAAACGCTCGGGACCCGAAGCGGCCTCACCCTGGATCTGTACGATGAGCAGACCGTGGTCGGGATGCTCAGCAACGACAGAATGGCGGCCGTGTTTTCCCAGGGAGACATGTTCCTGTATAACCTCTCCGAAGGAACGCTGATGAGGGGATACGCCTATACGGGGAACATTGTCGCCGCCCGTTGGGACGACAGGGAAGAGGAACAGCTGACTTTCTTCACCTCGGACGGCGTTGTCGCCCGCTTTGATCTTGATTCCGACAGTCAAAGCATCCTCCGTTATCTGGAGACCTTTGAACTGGATCAAAG
The DNA here is from genome assembly GCA_017449185.1 of Oscillospiraceae bacterium. Taxonomy (GTDB): domain Bacteria; phylum Bacillota; class Clostridia; order Oscillospirales; family Oscillospiraceae; genus Limivicinus. The sequence continues at coordinate 14,901 of JAFSJZ010000068.1, read as the reverse complement.
CGGCATTTCCCTTGCCGCCAGGCTGTCAGACGGGAGCGGCAGCGGCATGTACCTCACCGTCCCCTCCTCTGCGCGGGGGCGGCTCCTGTCCGTACACGCGGTTTCCGACCCCAGCGGGGAGCGCCTTTCCAAACCCGAAGGCAGTTACTCCGGCAGCACGCTCATCCTGCCCTCTCCCTCCGGCGAGCGCATCTTTTTCTTCTTCCCGGGCAGCGATAAGAAGCTCAGCGTGGTGGTCTGCGATGCGAAAACCCGCAAAGAGCTTGCACGGGCGGAGTTTTCCGCCTCTCTGCTCTGGAACAGGCCGGTCGTGCTGAGCGAAGACAGCTTCGTGCTGGAATACACGGTCTATCATATGGATGGGACGACCGAATACCTGGAGAGGCTTACCGAGGACGTTGTCTCCAAGTTCTGGTCGGGCCGCACACACAGCGTCACGCTCTGTAACGGACAGGTGCTGAGCGTTGCGGACGTCAGCGCCAGCATGTTCCGGACGCTGCTGCCCTGCTGGCTGGACGGAAAGCTTCTGGAGTCCTCTCAGGACGTGGATACCGGCATCGCCTTCGTCAGCTGCAGCAGTCTGATCCCGGGGGCTAACGGTTACGTCATCGGCTATGGAGAATGCGCCGTCGTAAAAGAGGCCGAAACGCAGGAAGAGGAACCGGCGCAGGACGAGACGCACGAGTATATCGACCCGGACGAAATCTCCTCCGATCAGGACGAGACGCACGAGTATATCGACCCGGACGAAGCCTCCTCCGAACAGAACGAGGTCCATCCGTATATCGACATAGAGGAAAACGCCCCGGAGACCGATCCCCCCGCGTTCTACGTTTTTGATGCGCTTCATGAGACGCATCTTCTCATTGCCGATCCCTTCCCCGAAGAGGGCGAACGGAACATCCTGCCGGGCACCGAGACCCCCGTGATGCTCTGTTGGGACGAACAGAGCCGGATCTATCTTATTTCTCTCACCGACGGGTCCGCGCGGGCCTTGCCCTTCAGCTATCTTCCCGGGGAGATCCAGGCGATGTGCTTCACGCCGGGAGATACGCATGTGGCGGTGCTCACCGGCGGCGGAAGTCTGGATATCTACGAGCTCGCGAGCGGAGAGATGGTTTTTTCGGAGACCCCCTCGCTGTTCCGCTCTGCCTCGGTCTCCTATATTCAGGCCATGAGCTGCCGCTTTGACCGGAGCGGGACAAGACTCCTGATCATAACCGACTATATCGGCGACAACGACGGCTGCTTTTTTGTGATCGATCCGGAAGAATGGCTGCTGCTTGCACAGCTTGCCAAGGTTTACACCTGCCTGCCGGAGGATAACAGCGTGTATACCCTCAGCGGCAGTTCTCTGATGCGCTATCCCTTCCACACGCTCGAAGATCTCGCCGCCATGGCCGAAGAACAGCTGGGATAATAAAAACAAAACAGCAAGGAAAACAATTTGCTGACGGTCATCTGCTGACGGTAAACGTTGATGAACCGGACAAATAAATAAGCAAGAGCGCACTCACCTGCCGCCTTTGAGGCGGTGTAAGTGCGCTCTTGGCACGTTGTTGGGGAAAGCCGGCAGGGGAGCAGCTTGCCGCTCCCGCGTTGACTTGAAGCAGGCCGCCGACCGATTTTTCACAAAAGCGGCTTGATAAGTTGGTCGGCACTAACTATAATGAATTACAGATGTCAAGATCGGTCGAAACGAGAGGAGCGGGAGGACGCGCATGATACAGATGAACACGACGCCGGAGCCGGCGCTGCGCCGCCACTTCGAGCTGACGCACATCCCGCTCTCGCTCAACAACGCCCGCGAGCTCGGCGGCATCAAGCTTGCCGACGGCCGGCACGTGAAGCGTGGTCTGCTGCTTCGCACGACGCGGCTCTTCGACGCGACGGAGGAGGACCTGCGCCTCCTGCGGGAGCGCTACCGTCTCAGACTGATCTTCGACATGCGCGAGCGCGAGGAATACGAGAGCGCGCCGGATCCGAAGATCCCCGGCGCGAAATGGCTGCACACGCCTGTCATCGACTTCGCCTATCTGCGAGAGGCGCTGAGCGAGCGTCCCGACAAAGGAGAGCCGGCTTTTGATCCGGAAACCTTTGACAGAGACCGTCTTCTGCCTTGGATGATCGAAGCCGCGCGTGAAGGCCGCCGGCTGGGCCGCAGCGATCTCGGCATCGGCGGGGCTTACGCGGGCTATCTTGCCGGCGGCGTCGGACGGAAAAGCCTCGGCCTTTTCTTTCACGAGCTCGCCGCCTGCGAGGACGGTGCGGCGCTCTGGCACTGCCATACGGGCAAGGACCGCACCGGCATCGCCGCGGGGCTGATCCTGGACGTGCTCGGCGCGGACTGGGATACGATCCTCTGTGACTACGAGGCCTCCAACCTCTGCTATTCCCGGGAGATCGAGGAAATGGAGCGAGAACTGCGCCGCCGCGGCGCGGAGGAGGAGCTGCTGCCCTCCCTCTGCGGCATCGCCGGCGTCCACGCCGCCATGCTGGAAAACGCGTGGGCCTACATGCGCCGGCGCTGGGGCGGCACGGAGAGCTATCTCACGCAGGCCTGCGGCGTGAGCGCGGACGAGCTTGAAGAGCTGCGCGAGAAATATATCGAGGCTTGACGGAATGAGACTGTTTATCGCCATACAGCCGAATAAAAGCGTACGGGCCGCGCTGCGCGCCGTGCAGAACGAGCTGCGCCGCCGCGGCGTCGAGGGCAACTACACCCGCATGGAGAACCTGCATCTGACGCTGGCCTTCATCGGGGAGTATCCCGACGCGGACGCGGTCACGGACGCGCTGCAGGGCCTGCGCTTCGATCCCTTCCCTATCTGGACCGAGGGCTTCGGCTCCTTCGGCGACCTGTGGTGGATGGGCCTGCGCTCGAACGGCGAGCTCGACGCGCTCGACAAGCGCCTGCGCCATGTGCTCGCGGACAGTGAGATCCCCTTCGACCGCAAGAGCTTCCGCCCTCATGTCACACTGGTGCGGCAGCCGCGCTTCCGTACCGATCCGCATTTGGACAGCCTGCTGATCCCGGTGGCGGAGATGACGGTCGATAAGGTCAGCCTCATGCTCTCCACGCGCGGGAAAAACGGTATGATCTACACGGAGCTCGGCTCCGTTTCGGTATAGAGAAAGGAAAAGAGGTGAGCCTATGGGATCGGTATGGCTTCTGATCGCCATCACGGCCATCGCCGGCGTCGGCGGTACGGGGATGGGAGGCGTGGTCGCCTGCCTGTTCCGGAAGGACTCCGATAAGACCGTCAGCCTTCTGCTGTCCTTTGCGGCCGGCGTCATGACTGCCGTGGTCTGCTTCGACCTGCTGACGGAAGCGCTGCACACCGACGAGAAGGCAGCCAACGTGTGGCTGGTGGTGTGCGGGGTCACCATCGGCTTTGTGGTGATCGCAGTTCTCAACATGTGGATCGACAAAGCGACGAACCACGAGGTGGCGCACATCGACGAAAACCACCCGCGGACCGCCGACTCCCTCGAAGAGCTGACCCATGCCAACCACCTGCGCGAGCACAGAGAAGGCCGCCAGCCCCGCAGCGGGCTGTTTCTGGCTGGCCTCGTGATGGCGGCGGCCATCGCACTGCACAACGTGCCCGAGGGCATGGTGATCGGCGCGTCCTTTGCGACAACGGTGGATCAGCTCCTCACCAATCGCGGCGGGATGATCATGGCCGCGGTGATCGGCCTGCACAACATCCCGGAGGGTATGGCGGTGGCCGTGCCGCTGATCTCGGGCGGCATGAGCAAGGCCCGATCCGTCGGCGTGACGGCACTCTCCGGCGCGCCGACCATTCTCGGCGCCCTGATGGGCTTCCTCATCGGCGCCATCAGCCAGACCGCGCTGGTGATCTCTTTGAGCTTCGCCTCCGGCGCCATGCTGTACGTCGTTTTCGGCGAGCTGCTGCCCGAGTCCATCCTGATGTGGAAATCCAAGCTCCCCGCGGCCCTCGCGGTGCTGGGGATGCTGACGGGCCTGATCATCATTTATCTGTAATACGGTAAAAAAGTGTCCGCGCCCCGTTTCGGGACGCGGACAGTCAATAAGAGAGTACGCTGTTATCTTTGCTCGTCCGGGTTCACGTGCACCATGATGTGCTTGACGTCGGGGAAGTCCCGCTCGATCCTGTCGTGCACCCGCTCGGCGATTGCGTGCGCCTCGTACAGCGACAGCGCGCCGTCGAGCCGGATCTCGAGATCGACGTAGAGGCGGCTTCCGAAGGTGCGCGTCTGCAGACTGTCGATGCCGCGCACCTCCGCGTCGGACAGCACGCAGTCCGCGAGGCGTTTTTCCGTCTCCGCGTCGGCGGCGCGGTCGACCATCTTACCCATCGCATCGCGGAAGATGTCATAGGCGGCCTTGAGGATGAACAGGCAGATGACGAGGCTCGCGATCGGCTCCATGACCGGATGGCCCATCCGCGCCCCGGCGATGCCGACGAGCGCGCCGACGGAGGAGAGCGCGTCGCTGCGGTGATCCCAGGCGCTCGCCATCAGCGAGCTCGAGTTCAGGCGTTTGGCATAGAAGCGCGTGTACCAGTACATGGCCTCCTTCACGACGATGGACACCGCCGCCGCGATGAGGGCGAGCAGACCCGGCACGGGCTGAGAGCCGCGCTCTTCGATGCTGCCGAGTGCCCGATAGCCGATCAGCAGGCCCGTAACGGCCAGCACGACGGCGAGCACGATGGCGGCGACACACTCGAAACGCTCGTGCCCGTAGGGATGCTCTTTATCCGGCGCGCGCACGGAGAGCTTCACGCCGATGATGACGATAAAGCTGCTCAGCACGTCGGAGGCGGAATGCACCGCGTCGCTGATCATCGCGCCGGAGTGCGCCAGCACGCCCGCAAGCAGCTTGAAGAGCGAGAGCGCGGCATTGCCCGCGATGCTCAGTACGGAGACCCGTGTGGCGGTTTTTTCAAAATCCAGGTTCGACATAGGCTCACTCCATAAAAAAGAAAGCACCCCGGGAGACTGTCCCGTGGGTGATGCGTCCACTGTCACGATCGTGACCCGGCTCCGGGGAGCGGATGCTCCCGGCCTGCTCGCAGCTACTGTATCAAACACCCGGTCGGTTAGTCAAGTGCAAATTGTAAAGGAGAAAACAAGATGCTTTGGAACGCGAAAGACGGCAGCATACGTTTCGGAGGCGCGGAGATGGACTACGTGCGCTTCGGGAGCGGAAAGAAAAACCTGATCCTCCTTCCCGGTCTGTCGGACGGACTTGCGACGGTGAAGGGCAAGGCCCTGCTGCTCGCAGCGCCCTACAAGCTCTTTTTTGAGAAATATACGGTCTGGATGTTCAGCCGTCGGCAAGACCTGCCCCGCGGCTTCTCCATCCGCGGCATGGCGGCGGACCAGGCCGCGGCGCTCAAGGCTCTCGGTGTGGAGAAGACCGCCGTGCTCGGCGTGTCGCAGGGCGGCATGGTCGCCCAATACCTCGCCGCCGACTTCCCGGAGCTGGTCGAAAAGCTTGTCCTCGCGGTGAGCGCTCCCTGCGTCAACGACACGTCCCGCGCGCGCCTTACGGACTGGATCGCCTTTGCCGAGAAGGGCGATCACAAGGCCCTGATGATCGACACGGCGGAGATGAGCTATTCTGAGGGCTACCTGAAAAAGTACCGCAAAACGTACCCGCTGCTCGGCAGCGTCGGCAGACCGAAGAGCTACGAGCGCTTCCTCGCCAACGCCGAGGCGATCCTCGCCTTCGACGCGCGCGAAGAGCTCGGAAAGATCGCCTGCCCGACGCTCGTCATCGGCGCTGCGGAGGACAAGATCGTCGGCCCCGCCGCCGCGGGGGAGCTTCATGCGCTTATCCCGCAAAGCGAGCTCTTCGTCTATCCCGGGCTAGGCCATGCCGCCTACGAGGAGGCCAAAGACTTCAACGAGCGCGTGTTCCGTTTTCTGGAGGCTTGATCCATGTCCGACGAGATCATCCGAAAGCGCCTGGTCTTCTCCGGGATCGTGCAGGGCGTGGGCTTCCGCTGGCGCGCGAGGCGCGCCGCCGAGGCTGTCGGCGCGACGGGCTGGGTGCGCAACGATCTGCGCGGCACCGTCACGATGGAGCTGCAGGGCACGGAGAGGCAGATCGAGGCCGTGATCGCCGCGATCGAGCGCGGCAGCTATATCCGCGTCGAGGGCCTTGACGCGCGCAGGATCCCCGTCGAGAAGAACGAGAGCGGCTTCTTCTTCGCCGACGAGCGCTGGTAAAACAAGGAAGGGCCATTCATCAAACTGCCCAAGTCCGCGCCGCCGCGCATAGGCAAGTCTACAAAATCTTAAAAACAAGGGAAAGAGCGTTGAGCTTTTCCCTTCTTTTTTATACAATGAACGAAGAGGGAAGACCAATACTGGCAAGGGAGGAACTTTTATGGCGCACAGACCGAATATCCTGAAACTTGCGACGAAGATCAGCCTCGAGAGCCTGACCTACACCGGCATCACCTACAACGACCCCGAATACAAGATCCTCGAGCCCATCGTGGACGACGACATGTGTCAGATCATGATGCACATGCGCCTCGAGGCCAATCGCACGGCCGAGGAGATCGCCCGCCGCGCGAAGAAAGACCTAGATTTCACACAGAAGCAGCTGGATAAGCTCAAGGCTGCGGGCGTGATCCGCAGCCGCAAGGTCGACGGCAAGCTCTGCTGGTACTACCCGATCTGGGTGCCCGGCATCATGGAGGGTATCCTCTCCAACCGGGAGCAGTGCGACAAATACCCCGTGCTGGGCGAGTGCTTCGAGCGCTACACCCGCGAGCGCGTGTCCATGCTGGCGCCCTTTATGGACGTGGGCATGAACCTCATGCGCGTCATCCCCGTTCAGAGCGCGATCGAAAACAACTCCCGCAAGGCGAGCTACGACGAGGTCGCCAAGCTGATCGACGACGCCTGGGCCGTCTCGGTCGGACCCTGCTCCTGCCGCCGGGCGCGCCGCCTGATGGGCGAGGGCTGCGGCCACCTTGAAGAGGACATGTGCATGTACCTCAACGACAACGCCGTCAACTATTCCGAGACCGGCGCGCACCGCCTCATCAGCAAGGAGGAGGCCTACGAGATCCTCAAGCGCGCCGAGGACAACGGCCTCGTGCACGAGCTGAACGTCACCCCGGGCTACGAGGACACGACGGCCATCTGCAACTGCTGCGGCTGCTCCTGCTTCGCGCTGCGCATCGCCGCCTATTTCCGCACGCCCGACGCGATCCGCACCAACTACATCGCCAAGGTCGACAAGGACAAGTGCGTGGCGTGCGGCCAGTGCGTGGAGAACTGCCAGCTCAACGCCGTCAAGCTCGGCATGAAGCTCTGCAGCCGCCCGACCGCGGAGGATCGCCCTGCCGAGACCGCGCGCAATACGCTCTGGACCGGGAAGCGGTATGATCCCGACTACCGTACCGACCGTACCAACGTCATGCCGGAGGGCACCGCTCCCTGCAAGGCGGCCTGCCCTGCTCACGTCCCGGTACAGGGATACATCAAGCTGGCCTCCGAGGGCCGGTATGACGAGGCGCTCGAGCTGATCCGCAAGGAAATCCCGTTCCCGGCCGTCTGCGGCCGCATCTGCAACAAGAAGTGCGAGGAGGCCTGCACGCGCGGCGCGATGGACGCCCCGGTGGCCATTGATGAGATCAAGCGCTTCATCGCCGAAAAAGAGCTCTCCGGAGAGTCGCATTACGCGCCGAAGATGGTCAACCAGACCGGCAGGCCTTATCCGGAGAAGATCGCCGTCATCGGCGCCGGCCCCGCTGGCCTGAGCTGCGCGTACTACCTCGCGCTCAAGGGCTATCCCGTCACCGTGTTTGAAAAGGAAGAGCAGCTCGGCGGCATGATGACGCTGGGCATCCCCTCGTTCCGTCTGGAAAAGGACGTCATCAACGCCGAGATCAACGTGCTGCGCGAGCTGGGCGTCGAGTTCCGCACCGGCGTCGAGGTCGGAAAGGACGTGACGCTCGAAGGGCTGCGCGCCGACGGCTACAAGGCCTTCTATCTCGCGATCGGCGCCTCGCAGGGCGCGAAGCTGAACATCCCCGGCGAGGAGCTTGCGGGCGCCTCCACGGGCGTCGACTTCCTGCGCAGCGTCAACCGCGGCGAACGCCCGGAGATCGGGAACAGGGTCGCCGTCATCGGCGGCGGCAACGTCGCGATGGACGTGGCGCGCGCGGCCGTCCGCCTCGGCGCCGAGGTCACGGTGTATTACCGCCGCAGCGAGGAGGAGATGCCCGCCGACCGCGACGAGCTTGCCGAGGCCAGAGAAGAGGGCGTGTCCTTCCGCTTCCTCTGCGCGCCCGTCGAGATCCTCGGCGAGGGCCGCGTCTCCGAGCTGAAGCTCGAGAAAATGGTGCTCGATGAGCCGGACGCGAAAGGCCGCCGCAGCGTCAGGGGCACCGGCGAATTTGAGACCGTGCCGGTCACGGCGGTGCTCTCCGCCACCGGACAGAAGGTGGATCTCGGCTCGATCGGCGTGCCGGCCGGGAAGAAGGGCACGGTCGAGGCCGATGCGCAGACCTGCCAGACGAAGATCCCGGACGTGTTCGCGGGCGGCGACGTCGTCACCGGGCCGCAGTTCGTCATCGACGCGATCGCCGCCGGCAAGGAGGCCGCGGTGTCGATCCACCGCTTCGTACACGAGGGCCAGACGCTGACGCTCGGCCGCGACCACCGCGACTACAGGCCCTTCGACAGGGCCACGGCGCAGATCGCGCCCGGCGGCTTCGACAGCGCGCCGCGGCAGCGTCCCGCGCGTGTCTCCGGCGAGGAGGCGAAGAGCAGCTTCAACGACCTGCGCGGCGGCTTCAGCGAAGAGCAGATGAAGGCCGAATGCGGCCGCTGCCTCGGCTGCGGCACGGCGGTCGTGGACGAGTTCATGTGCGTGGGCTGCGGCGTCTGCACGACCAAGTGCAAGTTCGACGCGATCCGCCTTGAAAAGATCCACGACGCCGACAATCAGGAGTACTTCCACACGCTCGGCCGCGTGGCGAAGAACGTGCCGAAGATCGGCCTGAACGTCGCAAAGAAGCACATCGGAAAGCTCGGAGGGAACAATGCATGAGATCGGGCTGCTCCGCCAGCTCGTACGCACGGTGACGGATTTCGCCGCCGAAAACGGCGTGAGCGACATCCGCGAGGTCATCGTCGACTGCGGCGAGCTCTCGCTCGTGATCCCGGAGTATCTCGAGGAGCTCTACCCGGTGGCGGCGAAGGACAGCATCCTGCAGGACGCCAGGCTTTCGATCAATATCGTCCCCGGCCTGGCCGAGTGCGACGACTGCGACGAGATCTTCAACGTCGTTGAGCACAAGGGTTACTGTCCGAGCTGCGGCAGCTTCAACAAGACCGTCTTGAGCGGGAAGGACTTCACGGTCCGCGAGATCGTGGTGCCCGAGAGCGGCGGAGAATAAGCGGCTGCAAAACAAAAAGATAGGGCCTGCGCCCTATCTTTTTGTTTTCCTTTCACGGAGAATATGGTATAATCCCTCCAAAGCCATCAAACGGAGGAAGCACAATGGACATTCGTGACGAGCTGGAGCTGCAGGACTGCCCCTTCTGCGGCGGCGCAGGGCTGCTGGAGGAAGAGGGCGGCTGGTGCTGGTATGTGATGTGCCTCGACTGCGGCGCGCAGACCGGGCACTTTGAATACAAAACGCCCGCCGGACGCGACGAGGCCGCCCGCAAGGCGGCGCAGATCTGGAACCTCGGCAAGGTCGTGCGCGCCAATCCGGCAGAGTAAGATCCCCCTGCTGCCGCAGAGAAAAAAGCTTTGGAGTGGATAAGAGTATGGACGAAAAAACGAGAAACCGCAGAAACCTGATCATGTTCCCCCTCGGCACCGTGGGACGTGACATGGTCTACGCGCTGGTCACGAACTTTCTTCTGACCTTCGTGCTCTTCACGCGCTCGCTGACGGCGGCGCAGCTGTCGGCCATCACGGCCATCATGGTCGGCGCGCGCATCTTTGACGCGCTCAACGACCCGATCATGGGCAACATCATCGAACGCACGCGCAGCCGCTGGGGCAAGTTCAAGCCCTGGATCCTCATAGGCATGTTTTCGACCTCGGCGGTCATCTATGCCGCGTTCAACACCAAGCTGCAGGGCTGGAGCTTCGTGTGGTTCTTCGGCGTGATCTACTTTCTCTACAGCATCACCTACACGATGGGCGACATCTCCTACTGGGGCATGATCCCTGCGCTGAGCTCCGACGGCGACGCGCGCAACACCTTCACCGCGCGCACGACGCTCTTCGCGGGCATCGGCGGCACGGCGGCCGGCATCTTCATCCCGATGTTCACCACCGGCGCGAACGCCATCGGCGGCTCGACGAGCATCGCCTACGGCCGCATCGCGCTGCTGATCGCGATCCTCTGCCCGGCCTTTCTGTGCTTCGTGCTCTTCGGCGTGAAGGAGAACCGCGCCTACAACGACGAGCCCGTGCCGCCGGTCAGCTTCAAAAAGATCTGGGGCACGATCACCGGCAACGACCAGCTGCTTTGGATCGCGCTGATCTTCCTGATCCATGAGATCGGCAACGGCGTGGTCATGTCCGGTATCGGCTCGACCTACATCTACTTCGAATTCGGCTATGAGGGCGGGCTCTACTCGCTCTTCACCACGGTGGGCATGTCCGTCACGGCGCTGCTGATGATCTTCTATCCGGCCATCTCCCGTAAAATGCCGCGCAAGAAGCTCATGGGCGTGCTGGTCTGGGTCTCCACCGTCGGTTACGCCTTCATGCTCTTCCCCGGGCTGTTCCTGGCGACGGGCGCGGCCAGAGCGCTGGGCATGGATCTGAAGTTCCTGCTCATCACGATCGGCTACATGCTGGCGAACTTCGGCCAGTACGGCTTTTATCTGATCCTGATGATCTCGGTCATCAACACGGTCGAGTACAACGAGTACGTCCACGGCACGCGCGACGAGGGCATCATCACCTCGCTGCGTCCCTTCCTGACGAAGCTCGCCTCGGCGCTGACGGTCGTGATCGCCTCCGGCACCTACCTGCTCACGGGCGTGACGCGCTACACCAACGAGATCTCCACACTGGAGAACGCGGCCGCCGCGGGGCAGATCACGGAGACGGACAAGCTCTCCGCAATCCACGAGCTGCTGCGCGGCGTCAGCCACGGCCAGTCCCGCGGCCTGCTGCTGGTGATGATCGTGCTGCCCTACGCGCTGATGCTGGTGAGCTACTTCCTGTACCTCAAGCGCTACAAGCTCGACGAGCCGGAGTATGACCGCATCTGCGAGGAACTGCGCGAGCGGCGCGCACAGAAGCGGGCAGAGGCATGAGCGTCACGAAACTGGCGCTGCGCTTCGCCGCGCCGCCTCCTCAGGTCGAGAGCTTTGAGCGGTATCTCTTCCTCGGCCCGCACCCGGACGATATAGAGATCGGCGCCGGGGCCACGGCGGCCAAGCTTGCCGCGGCGGGGAAAAAGGTCAGCTTCCTCATCTGCATGGACGGGCGCTACGGTCTCGAAAACGCCCCCGCGGGCACGACGCCCGAGGAGCTGATCGGGATCCGCAGGGCCGAGGCGATCGCCTCCGCCCGCGCGCTCGGCGTAGAGGACGTCCGTTTCCTGGGCCTGTGCGACGGCGGCTTTTACGAGCCCGACGAGCTGCTGGAAGGGATCGCCCGCGCCGTCGGCGAGCTGAAGCCGCAGCTGATCTTCGCGCCGGATCCGGACGTGACGAGCGAGTGTCACGTCGACCACCGCCGGGTGGGGGAGAGCGCCAAACGGATCGGCTTCTTCGCCCCCTTCGCCCGGATCATGGAGCGCTGGGGGGCCGAGGCCGCTCCGGTCGAGGCCGTCGCCCTCTACATGACGGCAAAGCCCAACCGTTTTGTGAAAACGCCGGGGCTGCTGAAAAAGCAGCTCGGCGCGATCTTTGAGAATCACCGTTCGCAGTTCCCGCCCGGCTGCGCGGACGCGAAGAGCATCGCGCTCTATCTGCGCCTGCGCTCGGCGGACTTCGGTCTGCGCACGCTCAGCCCGGCTGCCGAGGGCTTCCGCGTCCTCGGCCGGACGCAGATGCACTGTCTCCCCGAGGCCGGCGGCTGAGTTTTCTACTATTATAATAATATATAGGGAAATTGTATGGCGCGATATCGAGCCTTCCCCTTGAGGGGAAGGTGCCCCAGTGCGCACACTGGGGCGGATGAGGTGGATAATCTTGAACCAAACGAACAATCCCCAGCTAAAGCAAAACGCACAGAAGCTGCGCCGGGAGATGACCAAAGAAGAGCGACGTCTGTGGTATGACTTTCTGCGGCGGCTTCCCATAACGGTAAACCGGCAGAAGGTCATCGGACATTATATCGTAGACTTTTACTGTGCCTCGGTCGGACTTGTGATCGAACTGGACGGCTCGCAGCACTATGAAAACGAGGGCGCTGCGTCTGATCGGGAACGGGACGCTGCGCTCGCTCAGCTTGGGATCTCGGTCGTGCGCTATTCCAACGCCGACATCAACCGAAACTTTGACGGAGTATGTACCGATCTTCTGAGGCGACTGGGTCTGGAAGGCGTCGAACGAAAGCCTTCCCCTTGAGGGGAAGGTGGCCGAGCGAAGCGAGGTCGGATGAGGTGGACGAGTTATATCCACCTCATCAGTCACGGCGCTTGCATGAGACGCGCCATGACAGCTTCCCCTCAAGGCCAAGCCCATGATACCGCACGCCGCCGGCAGACAAGGCGCTCCAAAGCCTTCCCCTTGAGGGGAAGGTGGCCGAGCGAAGCGAGGTCGGATGAGGTGGATGAGTTATTTCCACCTCATCAGTCACGGCGCTTGCGTGAGACGCGCCATGACAGCTTCCCCTCAAGGCCAAGCCCAAGACCCAGACAACAAGACAGCCCCCTCGATCGGAGGGGGCTGTCTTGTAATCATCTTAGTTTACATAAAATATTTATTTGTCAACTTTGCGACAGTACTGCTCCAGCGCCTTGACGATGGTCTCCTCCATGGCGCGGGGGGAGGTGCCCGGCGCGAAGAAGCGGCTGATCCGCTCGCCGGAGAAGCTGAGACGGCGCGGCTTCTCCTCCTTCCCGCCGCGCAGGACAAGCAGGATCGTGCGCTCGTCCAGCCCACGCTCCTGCGAGAGGCGGCGCAGCTCGGCGGCTTGCCGCTGGGAGAGCACGGCGCTGCCCTGGGCCAGGAAATAGCTGAGCACCAGCTGCTCCTCCTCCGGCAGATAGGACAGCTCCACGGCGCTGCGCATGGGCAGCTTGCCCCGGTCCACGCGATCAAGCAGGACGGGGATCAGATAGGTCAGACGGATGTACTTGCGGATCTGCTCGTGGCTGTCCGGGCTGTTCTCGGCCAGCAGCTCGCGCGTGGACTTCTTTCCTGCGGCCGACTTCTGCAACGCCGTTGCAGAGGTCAGGTCGCTGCGCTCGCCCTGCTGGCGGCGGGCGGCCTCCAGCTTCATGCGGTAAGCGAAGGCCTTCTCCGAGGGCAGAAGGCTCTCCCTCTGCAGGTTGCTGTCCACCATGACGATGACGGCCCGGTCGTCGTCCAACTCGCGGACGATGCAGGGCATGGTCTCGCGCCCGGCGAGCAGACTCGCCAGCCGGCGGCGGTGGCCGGAGATCATCTCATAGCCGCCCTCGCGGCAGGGCCGCACCACAGCGGGGATCAGCACGCCGACCTGACGGACGCTCTCGACCAGCTCCTGCATCTCGGCGTCCTTGCGCACATGGAAGGGATGTGAGGGGAAGTCTCGGATCTCACCGAGCGGGATCTCGACCACGTGCTCGTTCCCGGCGGGGGAGGGCGCAGCTGTTTCCGCAGTGAACAAGGTTTCCGCCGGCGCGGAAGCCGTTTTATTTTTTTCCATGGCTGCCATTTCCTTTTTTCGTTTCCAAAATATTAAAATGATTTTATCACAGCTTTGTTTTTCTTTCAATCTGTTTCGTCTAAAAAACATGTTCGCAGACAAAAAGAGGGCTTTTCTGCCCGTTTTGCCCCTCCGCCGCCGTCAAAAGGGCGTCCGGCCGCTTCCCGCGCCGCCGCCCGGGGGAGATATTCCCGGGGCTCCCAGAACCTTCCAAATCCTCCAAAACCTTGCGGCGCAACGGTTTGCGGATTTTTCCGAGAGAGTGCTTCCAAAATTTTTACTAAATTTAGTCATCTTTTTTTGTTGACTATTTTCGGTTTATTGTGTATTATACAAGTTGGTATGTTGTGCGAAAAGGCGGCTTTTCCCATATGGAAGCCCCTCTTTCACCGATCTGATAAAAAAATATTTGGCAATACGCAAATTTACCCTGATTTTTGACGGTTCTATTGATGCCTGGGGCGCTATAATGGGCTCGGGAAACTGGGGAAAGGACGATCTTTCTCTCGTTTTGCGGCCCTGTGTGAAGACAATTTTGCCCCGGCCGGACCCCCTGAAAGTGTTAAAAAATCTAAGGTTTTTATAGGAGGATGGACATGAATAAGCTGTGGAAGAGAGTGCTTTCCCTGCTTCTGGCGCTGCTCATGGTCATGGGCACCTGCGATCAGGCGCTCGCAGCCGGTCTCGATCGGAGATCGGAAGGCGAGCTGACGATCACAAACCCGGAAACCGTTGCGCCGCAAGAGGATGGCACGGAAGAAACTGCAATAGCAGGCTCAAACGAGGGCGCTGAAGAGGCTGCCCCCGAGGCGGAGCCTGCTCCAAACGAGGCCGCCCCCGCCGAAAAAGCTCCGGCTGAGGAGACCCCGGCTGAGGAGACCCCGGCTGAGGAGACCCCGGCTGAGGAGACCCCGGCTGAGGAGACCCCGGCTGAGGAGACCCCCGCCGAGGAGACCCCGGCTGAGGAGACCCCGGCTGAGGAGACCCCCGCTGAGGAGACCCCCGCTGAGGAGACCCCGCCTGAGGAGACCCCCGCTGAGGAGACCCCCGCT
>JAFSJZ010000067.1 GCA_017449185.1 Oscillospiraceae bacterium | reverse complement strand
TCCGGTCGTCCCGGCGGCTGTCGAGACGGCAGATGAGCTGATCGCTCCCGCGGCCGCGGACGACGCCGACGTGCCGGAGGACGCACCCGCCGACGCGGCGGATGAGCCGGAGACTCCCAAGCTCGACGCGGAAGAGGCCGCAGAGCCCGCCGAGGCTTCGGAGGGCGCTGACGCGCCCAAAGAACCCATCGTTGAGGAGAACACGGGCAAGCGGGAGGCGCCCGGTCGGATCAAGGCCGCAGAGCCCGCCGAGGATGCCGAGGAAGTCGAAGAGAGCGACGAGGAGGCAGTGGAGGAGCCCGTGCGCGTGGAATTCGTCTGCGACCCGGCGGATGCCGTCGTCACCGTTTACGACCCCGCGGAAAAAGACGAGAACGGCGAGAACGCCGTGATCGAGCCGCAGAGCGACGGGGCCTATATGCTCCTGCCCGGCGAATATCTCTACGACGCGGAATGCGAGGGTTTTGAGCGCGTGGAGGGCGTCGCCTTCCGCGTCGCCGCACCGGAGGACGGGGAGGCCCTCTGCTTCGACGTCACGCTCTCGCCGCTCCCCGACAGGGGCACGGAGAAAACGCGCGGGATCAAAGCCTCCGGCGTCTGCGGCGCGAACGGAGATAACCTGACCTGGACCCTGAGTGACAGCGGCGAGCTGGTCATCTCCGGCACCGGCCCAATGGCAGATTATTCCGATGAGGAGGGCAATTTAGCGCCATGGAAATCGAACGAGCCGGATAAGGGCGACTTGTGGGGTATCACAAGCGTTTCTATTGCCTCCGGCGTGACGAGCATCGGAAACTATGCCTTCTTCCGCAGCGAGCTGACCTCTGTCACGATCCCCGGCAGCGTGACGAGCATCGGGGATTATGCCATCTACTGCTGCCCATGGCTTACAAGCGTCACGATCCCGGGCTCGGTAACCAGTATCGGGAATGGCGCCTTCTTTAATTGCGACTCTCTCACTTCCGTTACGATCCCCTCCGGCGTAGCGACCATCGGCGAACTGGCTTTTTCTGCCTGCTTTTCTCTTTCAGCTATCCAGGTCGCATCAGATAACGCCAATTATTGCTCGGTTGACGGCGTACTGTTTTCCAAAGACAAGACGGAGTTGCTTGCCTTCCCGGCGGGGAAAGGCACTTCCTACGCGATCCCCGCGTTTGTGAAAAGCATCGGCGACTTTGCTTTCTCTTCTTGCATAAATCTTGAGAGCATCACCATCCCGACAGGCGTGACGAGTATCGGCCTGGAGGCCTTCGTTGACTGCGTTGCGCTGACCTCTGTGACGATCCCGGGCAGCGTGACGAGCATCGGCATAGCGTCCTTCGTTGGCTGCGATGCGCTGACTTCAGTAACGATCTCTCAAGGCGTGACGAGCATCGGTGATGATGCTTTCTATGTCTGCAACGCGCTGACCTCTGTGACGATCCCGGGCAGCGTGACGAGCATCGGTGCTAATGCTTTTGCTGAATGCGCCTCGTTGACTTCTGTGACGTTCTCTCAAGGCGTGACGAGCATCGGCGACTGGAGCTTCCAGCGATGCCCCGCATTGACTACCGTCACGATCCCGGACAGCGTGACAAGCATCGGCGAGGGCGCCTTCGCGCATTGTCCCGCACTGGCCTCGCTCACGATCCCGGGCAGCGTGACAAGCATCGGCAGCTGGGCCTTTCAAGAGTGTCACTCCCTGACGGGCATTACGATCCCGAAGAACCTCACCAGCATCGGCGTGGGCGCCTTTTCATGGTGTCAAGGCCTTACGGCCTTCAGCGTGGCGTCGGGAAATACCGCATTCACAGCAGCTGACGGCGTGCTGTTCACCAAAAACAAAGAAGCTCTGTTTTGTTATCCCGCCGGGAAAAGCGGCAGCTATACGGTCCCCTCGGGCGTGAGCAGCATCAGCGCATACGCGTTTGAAGGCTGCAGTCTGTTGAGTTCCGTGACGATCCCGGGCAGTGTGAGAAGTATCGGCGAATGGTGCTTCGAATTCTGTGATTCGCTGAATACGATCCGCTTTACGGGTTCGGCTCCGGCTATTGACGAAGGAGCCTTTAACAGCGTCACCGCCACGGCGTATTACCCGGCCGGCGACGCGAGCTGGACGGCGGAGGTGCGGCAGAACTACTACGGCACGATCACCTGGAAGGCGGACAGCAGCGTCAGCGCCCTCACCGCTCCCGTGCTGACGGAGGCCTTCAACAGCGCGACGGGCGTGCGCGTGAGCTGGCTGGCGGTCGGCCACGCGGCGAAGTATCAGCTGCTGCGCAAGAACCTGACCAAGGGTGAGACCTCGTGGTCCGTCGTCGGCGAGACGACAGACCTCACGCTCATCGACAAGAGCGCCGTCTCCGCAAGCCGCTATACCTTCAGCGTCCGCGCAGTCGACGCGAACGGCAATATCGGCCCCTGCGATGAGACGGGCCGCACCTGCACATATATTGCCAAGGCGGATATCACCGAGCTCAAGGCCGTCACAAACGGCGTGAGCATCACCTGGTCGAAGCCCGCGGGCGCGAAGAACTTCCGCGTCATGCGCAAGAAGGACGGCGAGACCAAGTGGAACGTGATCGCCGTCATCGAGGGCACGAGCTATATCGACACGACGGCCAAGACCGGGATCAAGTACTGGTACACGGTGCGCGGCGTGTCGATGGACAACACGGTCGTGATCAACTCCTATAACGGCACGGGCTGGAGTCTCAACTACGCCCCGGCTCCGACGATGACGGAGGCCTTCAACAGCTCCACCGGCGTACGCGTAAGCTGGAAGAGCGTCAGCAACGCAGCGAAGTACCGCCTGCTGCGCAAGAACGTGACGCTTGGT
>JAFSJZ010000066.1 GCA_017449185.1 Oscillospiraceae bacterium | reverse complement strand
TGAACAGCATTCAAAACCGTGCGGAAGAGATCGTGCTGCAAGAGCTCGTTTTCGGCTGAAACGGTGTGGAAAAGAGCCGATGAATGTGGTATATTGGTTTTGCAGAAACGAGAAGGTGTGAGCTATGGAAAACAAAAATGCGATCCAGCTTTTTGAAGATCAGCCCATCCGCGCGGCTTGGGACGAGGAAAAGGAAGAATGGTACTTTTCGGTTGTCGATGTAGTTCGGGTTTTGACTGACAGTCCCAATCCCCAAACATATTGGCGCGTTATGAAAAAGCGGCTGAAAGATGAGGGAAATGAAACCGTTACAAGCTGTAACGCTTTGAAAATGACTGCTGCCGATGGCAAGAAGCGCATGACCGATGTGGCCGATACCGAGCAGCTCCTGCGGATCATTCAGTCGATCCCCTCCCCCAAGGCCGAGCCGTTCAAGCTGTGGCTGGCACAGGTTGGTCGGGAGCGCATTGAGGAAACCATCGACCCGGAGCTCGCGATCGACCGCGCGTTAGAAACCTATCTGAAAAAAGGCTATACGCGCGAATGGATCAACCAGCGTCTGCAGGCCATCCAGGTCCGCAAGGAGCTGACAGACGAATGGCAGGATCGCGGCGTGCAGAAAGGCGTGGAATACGCCATTCTGACCGATGAGATCACGCGCGCCTGGTCGGGAATGTCTACCCGGCAGTATAAGAGACTCAAGGGTCTGAAAAAGGAAAATCTGCGGGACAACATGACAACGACCGAGCTTGTGCTGAACATGCTGGCCGAGACCTCCACTACGGACATATCCAAAGCGGAGCAGCCGCAGAGCTTTTCGGAAAACATGGATGTGGCCCGGAAGGGCGGCGAGGTCGCCGGGATCGCAAGAAAGGCGCTGGAGGAGCGGACCGGCAAGCCGGTCATCACCGCGAAAAACGCCACTCAGCTCAACGTCATCGTGACCGGTCTGATTGAGGACGCAGCGGAAAAGGACAAATAAACATTCATATTGAGAGAGCCGAGCAAGCATTGTCGCCGCTCGGCTCTTTTTATCGCCTACAACCCAAAATACCGCTCGGCGTTTTTGATGGATATGCCCTCAACGATGGTTCTCAGCGCGCTTTCGTCGTTGGGGTACTCACCGTTTTCCACCCAGGAGCCGATCAGCTCGCAGAGGATGCGGCGGAAGTACTCGTGCCGGGCGTAGCTGAGGAAGCTGCGGGAATCCGTAAGCATCCCGACAAAGCCCGCGAGATATCCGTCGGCTGCCAGCGTCGTAAGTTGCTCGATCATACCGGCCTTGTGGTCGTTGAACCACCACGCACTGCCGTGCTGCAGCTTGCTGACGGCCTCCCCGGTCTGGAAGGCGCCCATTACGGTCACCAGCGCCGCGTTGTCGTTGGGGTTGAGGGAGTACAGGATCGTCTTGGGCAGCTCGCCAGTGTCGTCCAGCGCGCCGAGAAAGGCTGCCAGCTCCTTGATGGAGGGCGCATCGCCGATGGAGTCGACGCCCGCGTCCGGACCGAGCGCGCGGAATACCCGGCGGGAGTTGTCCCGGGTCACCCCGAAATGCAACTGCATCACCACGCCCAGTCGGTGGTATTCTCTCCCCAGCTCCAGCAGCAGCGCGGTCTTGAACTGTTTTTCTTCCGACGCAGTCGGCAGCACGCCCGCGCGGCGCTTTTGGAAGATGGCCTCGACCTCGTCCGCCGTCGCCGGGGCGTAGGGCACGGCCTCCATGCCGTGGTCAGAGACCCGGCAGCCGAACGACACAAAGAAGGCAAGACGCCGTTTCAAGACCTCAACCAACTGCGAAAAACTCCCGATCTCGCCGAGCCGTTTCAGGTAGTCCAAATAGTCCGCCTTCTCGATCCCCATGGCCTTGTCGGGCCGGTAGGAGGGCAGCACCTTCACGCCGAAGCTTTCGTCTTCAGCGATCTTTTTATGCCATTCCAGCGAATCCGCCGGGTCGTCGGTGGTGCAGAGGGCTTTCACGTTGGAACCCTCGATCAGCTTCCGCGCGGACAGGACCTTGAGCTTCTCGTTGCAGAGCTGCCAGACCTCCTCCGCGGTGTCGCCGTTGAGGATGCCGTCATAGCCGAAATAGTTACGCAGCTCCAGATGGCTCCAGTGGTACAGCGGGTTGCCGACGGCAAGGCCGATCGTCTCAGCCCATTTCTGAAACTTCTCTCGGTCGCTCGCGTCGCCGGTGATGAACTTTTCCTCCACGCCGGCCGAGCGCATCAGCCGCCACTTATAATGATCCCCGCCCAGCCAGACCTGCGTGATATTCTCAAATTGCCGATCCTCATAGATCTCCTGGGGATTTAGATGGCAGTGGTAGTCGATGATGGGGAGATCCTCGGCAATCTCGTGATACAGGTGCTTGGCCATCTCCGTAGACAGCAGAAAGTCCTTGTCCATAAAGGCTTTCATCAGCGCTTTACCCTTGCGCCCGCGCCGCCCATGACGGCTTCGACCTCATTCACAGAAGCCATGGAGGTGTCACCGGGGGTGGTCATCGCCAGCGCCCCGTGCGCCGCGCCGTAGTTGACCGCTTTTTCCGGATCGCCGGTGGTCATCAAGCCATAGACCAGGCCGGAAGCAAAGGAGTCGCCGCCTCCCACGCGGTCCATGATCTCAAGACCGTTGTATTCTTTGGACTGGAAGATTTCGCCGTCCGCCCAGCAGATGGCCTTCCAATCGTTGACCGTGGCGGTCTTCACGGTGCGCAGCGTCGTCGCAACGACCTTGAAGTTGGGATAGGTCTCGGCGGCCCTGCCAGTCATCTTCTTGTACCCGTCGATATTCAGCTCCTTGAGATTTTCGTCATTCCCCTCGATCTCAAAGCCGAGGCAGGCGGTGAAGTCCTCTTCGTTGCCGATCATCACGTCGACATACTTCGCAACCTCGCGGTTGACCTCGCGCGCCTTCTTGAGACCGCCGATGGCGCTCCACATGGAGGGGCGGTAGTTGAGGTCATACGATACGACGGTGCCGTACTTCTTCGCGGCCTTGCAGGCGGCGATCACGGTCTCGCAGCTCTGCTCGCTCAGCGCGGCGTATATGCCGCCGGTGTGCAACCAGCGCACGCCCAGCTTGCCGAAGATATACTCGAAGTCGAAGTCCTCGGGCGTGGCCTGAGAGATGGCGGTGTTGGCCCGGTCGGAGCAGCCTACTGCGCCCCGGATGCCGAAGCCGCGCTCGGTGAAGTTTATGCCGTTGCGGCAAATGCGGCCGATGCCGTCGGTCTTCTTCCAGTAGATGAGATCGGTGGACACGCCGCCCTGCTCGATAAAGTCCCGCATAAGCTTACCGACTTCGTTGTCCGCGAAGGCGGTGATCACGGCGGTCTTCATGCCGAAGCACTTGTGCAGACCGCGGATGACGTTATACTCTCCGCCGCCTTCCCAGGCACGGAAGGAGCGCGCGGTGCGGATGCGCCCCTCGCCGGGGTCGAGGCGGAGCATGACTTCGCCCAGGGATACGGCGTCAAAGGTGCATTCTTCTCTCGGTCTCAGATTCAGTTCCATGTTCATATCCTCCTCAAGCTCTGGCCTCTTTGACGATCTCACGAGACTTCTTGCAAAGCTCCGTGATCTCATCCCATTTGTTGTTGTCGATCAGATCGGCGGTGACCATGTAGCTGCCGCCACAAGCCGCGATCACCGGGCAAGACAGGTACTCTTTCAGGTTTTTCAGCGAAACGCCGCCGGTGGGCATGACCTTGAACATCGGGAAGGGCGCGGAGAGGGCCTTGATCTTGGCAAGGCCGCCGCTCTGCTCGGCGGGGAAGAATTTCAAAACCTCCAGTCCGAATTTGAGCGCCTGATGATAATCCGTGGCGGTGGTGCAGCCGGGGAAGATCGGGATGTTCTTCTCCTGCGCGTAGGCGACCAACTCCGGATCAAAGCCGGGGGTGACAATGAACTCGCCGCCCGCCGCGATCACGGCGTCGATCTGCGCGGTATTCGTGACCGTGCCCGCGCCAACGAGCATGTCGGGGCAGGCCTCCTTCATGAGCTTGATGGCCTTATCTGCGCCCGCCGCGCGGAAAGTGACCTCCGCTACGGGCACGCCGCCCGCGCACAGCGCCTTGCCCAGCGCCGCAGCGTCGCGCTCGGGGTGGTTGAGCTTGATGACCGGCACCACGCCGATCTCGGAAATGCGTTCGTTCATCTCAGTCATGGTCTTATTCCTCCGTCACAGTTTTGTGCAGCGTGGCCCGGACTGCGCCGGGTCCCACGGTCAGTTCCGTAAAGAAAGCGCATACCTTGTCGGCAAGGCCCGCTTCAACAAGATCGACGCCAAAAACGGTCTTTTTGCGCAGCAGTCCCTCGAGCTTCGCGCAGTCGGGCTTTTCGCCCAGCTTCATGCCAGAGACAAAGCCCTGCGCATATTCAAGAAGCGGGTCGGGGCTCGGCTCAAAGGGCTTGCCCTCGTCGTCCACAGCCATCAGATAGCGCAGCCAGCCCGCAAACACCAGCGGGATCAGCTTCAGGTCGTGTACGTCCAACGTATTGGAAGCCAGATAGGCCTTGATCGTCTCGCCGAAGCGGATCGGCAGCTTCTGCGAGGTGTCGGTGGCGATGCGCTGCGGGGTATCCGGCATGAAGGGGTTCGGGAAGCGCACGGTGAGGACGGTCTTGATGAAGTCCTCCGGCCGGATGATGCCGGGGTCGGTGACCACGGGCAGCCCTTCCTTGTAGCCGATGGTGTATATGAGTTTCTTGAGGTCATCGTCCTGCAGCTCCTGCCAGATATGCTCATAGCCCAGCAGGCAGCCGAAAACGGCCAGAGAAGTATGCAGCGGGTTGAGGCAGGTGCAGACCTTCATGCGCTCGACCTTGTCGACGGTCTCGCGCGCGGTGAAGAAGAAGCCGGCCTTCTCGAGCGGCGGGCGGCCGTTGGGGAAGTCGTCTTCCAGCACGAGGTACTCGCTCTCCTCGGCGTTGACGTAGGGCGCCTTCACCGTGCCGCGGGCGTTGCGCACCGGGGCAAAGCCCTCCAGGCCGTCCGCCTCGAGCATCGCGCCGACGGAGAGATCGGGGCTAGGGGTGATCTTGTCGATCATCGTCCAGGGGAAGGAGACCTTGCTGCCGTCCTCGATGTAGGCCTTGAAGCCCTCGTCGCCCCAGGCCTCGGCAAAGGCGACCATGGCAGCTTTCAGCTTGTCGCCGTTGTGGGAGCAGTTGTCGGTGCTGACCATGGCGATTGGGTACGCGCCGGCTTTGTATCGGGCCAGCAGCAGCGCCGCGACCTTGCCCATATAGCTCTTGGCCTCTTCCGGGCCGGTCAGCAGATCGGCCTTGACGTCGTCGGCGTCCAAGCTGTAGCCCTTCTCGGTGATCGTGAAGGTTGCCAGCTGCAGAGAGAGATTGCAAAAGATCTCGGTGAGCCGCTCATCGCCGCCGTAGAGGTAGCAGGTCTCGGCCAGGGCGCCGAGGATATTCTTTTCCACGGTGCCGTCGGCCTTCAGCGTTACGACCACGGACAGATCGTCGAACTTGTCGCCGCCGTTGTCGCGGCGCTCGACCGCGATGATGCCGCGATCCAGCACTCCCTCGTTCAAGAGCCGCTCGGCGGCCATGCCGTGCAGGGCCTTGAAGATGTTTCCCGCGCCGAAGTGCAGCCAGCTGGGATTTTCCTTGGTCCGGGCGATCATGGCCTCACGGTCATATTCCGGCAGCCGATAGCCCTTGGCCTCCCACATTTCGCGGTTTTTAAGGGTCTCGTTATTGAGCTTCATTTCGCCTCCGCCTCCTTGTCCATCAAATCCCAGGCGCCCAGCATGTACATGATGCCGAGGGCGCGGTCATAGAGCCCATAACCGGGGCGTACATTGCCCGGCTTCTCGTCCCAGAGATGCCGCCCGTGGTCGGGGCGTATATAGCCCTCGTAACCGCCGTCGTGGTAGGCACGAAGGATGTCCAGAATGCCGGTCTCTCCGTCGCAGTCGCGGTGGCTGGCCTCGGAGAAGTCGCCGTTCGGGAAATGCTTGACGTTGCGGATATGGGCAAAGGCGATGCGGTCGCAGTGTTTTCTCACGATCTCGGCCACGTTGTTTTTGGGATTGGCGTTGAGGCTGCCGGAGCAGAGCGTCAGGCAGTTGTAGGGATCGTCGACCATCTTGAGGAAGCGGTCGATGCTCGCCTCGTCCACGAGCAGACGCGGCAGGCCGAAGATGTCCCAGGGGGGGTCGTCCATGTGCACGGCCATCTTGATGCCGGTCTCGTGGCAGACGGGCATGATCGCCTCGAGGAAGTATTGGAAGTTGGCCCAGAGCTTTTCCTTGGTCACGTCCTTGTACTTTTCAAACAACTCGTCGAGCTTGGCCATACGCTCAGGCTCCCAGCCGGGGAAGGTCATGTGGTACTTCTCGGTGAAGCCCATGACGTAGTCGGCCATCTCCTTGGGGTCGTCCTGGATCATGTCCTTCTGGTAGAACAGCGCGGTCGAGCCGTCGCCCACCGGGTGGAAGAGGTCGCTGCGCGTCCAGTCGAAGATCGGCATGAAGTTGTAGCAGATGACCTTCACGCCGAAAACCGCGAGGTTGCGGATGGTCTGAATGTAGTTTTCAATGAGCGCGTCGCGCGTCGGCAGGCCGATCTTGATATCGTCGTGGACGTTCACGCTCTCCACCACGTCGGCGTTGAAACCC
>JAFSJZ010000065.1 GCA_017449185.1 Oscillospiraceae bacterium | reverse complement strand
ATCATGGCGGCGCCTCCTTCGCTCAATCGTTTGCGTTCGCTTAATCGTTTTCGCAACTCGAAGATACCGCAGTTTAGTGAAAATTGCAAGGGGAAATTTTCGAAAAACGCCCCTTTCTTCAAATTTTAGTAGTTTTGTACAGTTTGTTTACGAAAATTTGGCAGTTTTATACACGAAATTTTTTCGAGGTTTTTCTGTTCCCGGAATCGGGGGCAGAAAAATCGTGTTTTTATGAAATTAACTCTTGCAATTTCGCTCGAAAACGTGTATTTTTATGGAAAGAAGAAACTCTTAAACGATTACGTTAACTCGGAAATGCCGTTTCGGCGTTTCCAATTCTATGGATAAAGGAGAAGATCGAATGCAATTCGGCCATTTTGACGACGCACGCCGCGAATATGTGATCACCACGCCGCAGACGCCGCTGCCCTGGATCAACTACCTGGGGAGCGAGGCCTTCTTCGTGCTCTGCTCCAACACCGCGGGCGGCTACGCCTTTTACCGCGATGCGCGGCTGCGCCGCCTCACGCGCTACCGTTATAATAACGCCCCGCTGGATCAGGAGGGCTTTCGCCTCTATGTGCGCGACGCCGATCGGGTCTGGTGCCCCGGCTGGCAGCCGGTGCAGACGGCACTGGATTCCTACCGCTGCCGCCACGGCCTCGGCTACACGGTGATCCGCGGCGTGAAGGACGGCCTCGCCGTCGAGCAGGAGCTGCTGGTGCCCCCGGGGGACGACTGCCTGCTCATGCGCGTGACCGTCACGAACGAGAGCGACATGGAAAAAACGCCCCGCCTCTTTCCTTATATCGAATTCTGCCTCTGGGACGCGATGGACGACAGCTCCAACTTCCAGCGCAACTACTCCATCGGCGAGGTGGAGATCGTCGGCGGCGCGATCTATCATAAGACCGAGTACCGCGAGCGGCGCGACCACTACGCCGTGTTCTGGTCGAACACCGCCCCCGACGGCTTTGACACCGCGCGCGACGCCTTCCTCGGCCTCTACGGCAGCGCGGCCAGGCCCGAAGCGGTCTTCGGCGCCGGCTGCACGGGCAGCGTCGCCCACGGCTGGCAGCCCATCGCGGCGCAGGAGTTCGATCTCAAGCTCCGCCCCGGCGAGAAGTGCAGCCTGCTCTTCGGCCTCGGCTACATCGAAAACCCGCAGAGCGAGAAGTGGGCGGCCCCCGGCGTCATCAACAAGACCCGCGCGGAGGCCATGATGGCCCGCTATGCCGACGACAAAGCCTTCGACGCGGCGCTCGCCGCGCTGAAACAGCGCTGGGACGCGCTGCTCTCCGGCTATCAGGTACAGAGCGGCGAGGAGAAGCTCGACCGCATGGTGAACATCTGGAACCAGTATCAGTGCATGGTCACCTTCAACATGAGCCGCTCGGCCAGCTTCTACGAGAGCGGCATGGGGCGCGGGATGGGCTTTCGCGACTCCTGCCAGGACCTGCTCGGCTTTGTGCACATGATCCCCGAGCGTGCGCGCGAGCGCATCCTTGACATCGCGGCCACCCAGTTTGCCGACGGCAGCGCCTACCACCAGTACCAGCCCCTGACGCGCAAGGGAAACCTCGCCGTCGGCAGCGGCTTCAACGACGACCCGCTCTGGCTGATCGCTGGTACGGACGCCTATCTGCGCGAGACCGGCGACTTCTCGATCCTCGACGAGATCGTGGATTTTGACAACGACCCCGCGCTGGCGCAGCCGCTGCTCGAGCATCTGAGGCGCAGCTTCAACTACACGGCCACGCACCTGGGGCCGCACGGCCTGCCGCTGATCGGCCGGGCCGACTGGAACGACTGTCTCAACCTCAACTGCTTCTCCGCCCACCCCGGCGAGAGCTTCCAGATCACGGGCCAGAGCGAGGGCCCCGTCGCCGAGAGCGTGTTCATCGCGGGCATGTTCGTCAAATACGGCCGCTGCTGGACGGATCTGTGCCGCCGCCTCGGCCTTGAGGACGAGGCCGCCGCGGGCGACGCGGTCATCGCCGCCGTTGAGAAGGCCGCGCTTACCGCGGGCTGGGACGGCGCGTGGTTCCGCCGCGCCTTCGACGCTTTCGGAAACGTCGTCGGCGGGAAGGACTGCGAGGAGGGCAGGATCTTCATCGAGCCGCAGGGCATGTGCGTCATGGCCGGCATCGGCAAAGAAACGGGCGAGGCCGCGCAGGCGCTCGCGAGCGTGAAGGAGCACCTGGACACAAAGTACG
Organism: Oscillospiraceae bacterium; assembly: GCA_017449185.1. Taxonomy (GTDB): domain Bacteria; phylum Bacillota; class Clostridia; order Oscillospirales; family Oscillospiraceae; genus Limivicinus. The sequence goes on along the minus strand of JAFSJZ010000065.1, from coordinate 5,773 downwards.
GCATCGTGCTGCTCACCCCCGCCTACACCCGCTATCATCTCGAGCTGGGCGAAATCTCGAGTTATCCCCCCGGCTACAAGGAGAACGCCGGCATCTTCTGCCACAACAACCCCTGGATCGTCTGCGCCGAGACCGAGCTCGGGCACGGCGAGCGCGCTTTTGAGCTCTACCGCCGTACGGCTCCGGCCTACATCGAGGACATCAGCGATATCCACCGCACCGAGCCCTACGTCTACAGCCAGATGATCGCAGGCAAGGACGCGCCGAGCTTCGGCGAGGGCAAAAACAGCTGGCTCACCGGCACCGCCGCCTGGACCTTCCTGAGCGTGTCGCAGGCCATCCTCGGTGTGAAGCCGACGCTCGACGGCCTGATGATCGACCCCTGCGTCCCCGCCTCCGTCAAGGGCTTCTCGCTCGTCCGCCGCTTCCGCGGCGCGGTCTATGAGATCGAGGTCGAAAATCCCGACGGCGTTGAAAAGGGCGTTCGTTCCGTCACGCTGGACGGGCAGCCGATCGAAGGAAACGTACTTCCCGTACAGCGCGAAGGCCGCGTCGTCTCCGTCGTCGTGCGGATGGGATAAAAAGAAGAGGGCAAAACGCTTGTTTTGCCCTCTTTTTAGATTCTGGATTCTAGTTTCTAGAGTCTGGGGGACGCGGAAAAGCTCCGACTTTCACCTGCCAGACACTAGAATCTAGAAACCAGACACTAAGAAAAACAGATCGGAAAACCTCAGCGGTTTCCCGATTTGTTATTCTTCTGTATCTCCTCGTCGACAAAGGCGTTCAGCCGCCGGGTGCTTTCTTCCGGCAGCGGCGGGTCGGCCGCCCGTTCTCTTGCGGCGCGGCGCGCGGCCAGCTCGCGCTTGCGTCGCAGATATTTTCTGCGCTGGATGCGGTAACGGATCACGAGCGTGAGATAGCCGACGGCAAGGACGGCCACGAACACGATCAGAAGCGTCATCCACGGGCTGTGGAGCGTCTGATCGACGCGCTGGGACATGAACTCCTTCTTGGAGAGCTCGACCTGCGCGGTGTTGACGAGCCCGACGCTGCCGTAGTTCTCGCCGCGGATCACGATCTCGGCACGGCCGAGCAGAGTGCCGGCCTCGATCGGCGCCGTGAGCAGCTCGTCGTACACGGTGGGCACCAGCTCGATCTCGCTTTCGTCGAGGTCCTTCGGCAGCAGCAGCGTGATATCCTCCTGCGGCCGGAGGCTGATGGGCGCGTCTCCGTCGGCGGAGAGGGCGACCTGCACGCGCGTGACGGTGCTCAGCGAGGAGACCGCCTCGCGGTAGGCAAAGCCCTCAAAAGCCCAGTTGTAAAGACTGCGGCTGTCGGTAAAGTTCTGGTATTCGTCGATCCCGGCGTTGAGCCAGCCGTCGCAGCCCATCACGACCGCGAGCAGACGTATTCCGTCTTTTTCCGCCGTGGAGACCAGACAGTAGCCCGCTTTCTGCGTAAAGCCGGTCTTGACGCCGGCGGCGTAGGGGTAGACGTAGCCGCTGCCGTACTCGGAATCGGCGGTGATGAGCGCGTTGGAATTGTAGAACGAGCGCGCGGGAGAGAGGTTTGTGGCCGCCATGTCGTAGCCCTTCGTGTTGCAGATCTCGGCGAAGAGATCGTGCCGGAGGGCCTCGGCGGTGATCAGATACATCTCGTAGGCCGTGGTGTAGTGGTTCTCGTTGGACAGACCGTTGGGGTCGGCAAAATGGGTGTTGACGCAGCCGAGAGCCGCGGCGCGCTCGTTCATCGCCGCGACGAAGTTTTCGACGCTGCCGGACACGCGGTGGGCCAGAACGTTGCAGGCCTCGTTGGCGCTGTGCACCAGCGCGCAGTAGAGCAGATCACGATAGCTGATGATCTCTCCCGGCTGGATGCCGGAGGTGCTGCTGTCGGTGTTCAGCCCCGCAAGGCAGTCGGCCTGAGCGGTGACCATTTCGTCAAGACTGACCTCGCCTCTCTCCAGCGCCTCGACCGCGAGCAGCACGGTCATCACCTTGGTCAGGCTGGCCGGGGAACGCTGCTCGTCCTTATTCAGTTCATACAGCAGTCTCCCGCTGTCGAGATCCGCCAGCACGACAGCCTTTGCGCTGCGCAGCGAGGGCGCGTCCAGCGCGCTCGCGGAGGGTGCGAGCAGCGAGAAGACCAGGCAGATCGCGAGGAACAGGGAAAAGATCCGGATTTTTTTCATTTTGCTCTCCCGTTTTCCACGGAATGTGGTATAGTATATTATAAAGATTTGTCAGGAAAAATGCAACTGGTATTCATCCGCGGGAGGGCTGCACATGAAGATCCTGGTCGTTGACGACGAGGTTTTGCTCGTCAAGGGCATTAAATTCAACCTCGAGAGCGAGGGTTACAGCGTAGACTGCTGCCACGACGGCGAGACCGCCGTCACCATGGCGCGGGAGAACAATTATGATCTGATCATCCTCGATCTGATGATGCCGAAGAAGGACGGCCTACAGGCCTGTCAGGAGATCCGCGGCTTTTCGACCGTGCCCGTGATCATGCTCACGGCCCGCAGCGAGAGCGCCGATCTGCTCATGGGCTTTGAATCCGGCGCGGACGACTACGTGACGAAGCCTTTTGACATTCTCGAGCTCAAGGCCCGCGTGCGCGCGCTGCTGCGCCGCGCCTCGATCACCGCGCCGCAGACCGCTTCCGCGACCGTGCTCCGGCGCGGCCACATCACGATCGATTCCGAACGGCGCAGAGCTCTCAAGGACGGGGCGCCCGTTGAGCTGACGATGAAGGAATTCGACCTGATCGAATTCCTGATGAAAAACCCGGGCCGCGTCTACAGCCGCGAGAGCCTTTTGAATCTCGTCTGGGGCTACGACTACCAGGGCGACACCCGCACGGTGGACGTGCATGTCCGCCGTCTGCGCGAGAAACTCGAAAAGAATCCGGCCCAGCCGGAGTACATCATCACCAAGTGGGGCGTCGGCTACTACTTTGCCGACTGAGATGACTAAAAGGCTTCCCCGTGCGCGGGGAAGGCAAAAGAAAAGGCGTTTTGTGTATTCCCGAATATTTTAACGAAAGATAAGCGGAAATCCGCCCGGCAAAACCGTGTTTCGGATCGCCCGCTTGTCTTAAGAAAGGCCCAACATGCACAGTATCCGCATCCAGCTGCTGGCCTTTATCACGGCCGTGCTGCTGATCTTTCTCGTCATGTTGAATATCTATCCGATCACCTCGGCGCGCGATCTGATCTTCGAGGAGAAAAAGAACGCGCTCTCCGGACAGGCCTCGGTGGTGGCCTCGTCGCTCTCCGGTCTCGACCGGCTCTCGCCCGAGAGCGTGAGCGAGGTGCTGCAGCTGCTGGATCTCGGGGGCTATTCGCGCACGGTGGTCACCTCCGCCGAGGGCGTGGTGCTTTATGACGATTCCTCTGCGGGCGGCGAGCGCACCGATATCGCGGACATTCTCTCCTCTCTCGATGGGAAGTGCGTGTTCCGTTCGCACTTTTCCGAGCGCGTCTTTTCCTCCTCCTATGCCATGCCGGTGACGCGCCGCGGCGCGACGATCGGCGCGGTGTATCTTTGTGAGGAGGATCCCGAGCGCGCCGCCGTCATCTCGGATATCCAGTCGCGCCTGCTGCGCTTCTCCGCGGCCATCGGCGCGGTGGCTCTTCTGTTCGCGGCGCTGTTCTCGACGGTGCTGCTCCAGCGCATGCGCGAGCTGGTGCGCTCGATCCGCATCGTGGCGGGCGGCGACTACGCCCACCGTCTCGCTACGCGCGGGCGCGACGAGATCACCGAGCTCGGAGACGAATTCAACCAGCTCACCGCGCGGCTCGAGGACACGGAAAAGCAGCGCCGGCGCTTCGTCTCCGACGCCTCGCACGAGCTCAAGACCCCGCTGGCCTCGATCCGCCTGCTCTCGGACAGCATTGTGCAGAACGACAGCATGGACGGCGAGACGATGCGCGAGTTCGCCGCCGACATCGGCCACGAAGCCGAGCGTCTGCAGCGCACGACCGAGAAGCTGCTCGATCTCTCGCGGCTCGACGACGGGGTGCAGATCATCCCCGAGCCGGTGGACATCAAGCAGACCGTGATCGACGCGCTGGCTGTGCTGCGCCCGCTGGCGGCGGAGAAGGACGTGAAGCTGCGCGCCGAACTGGACGACGGCTGCGTCGTCATGGCGAACACCGACGACATGTTCCACATCGTGTTCAATCTGATCGAGAACGCGATCAAATACAACGTTCCCGAGGGATCGGTGACGGTGAAGGCCCACACCGAGGACGAGCACGTCGTCCTCAGCGTCTCGGATACCGGCATCGGCATCCCGGAGGAGGACAGGCTGAACATCTTCGCCCGCTTTTACCGGGTGGACAAGGCCCGCTCGCGCGCCTCGGGCGGCAGCGGTCTGGGGCTGAGCATCGTACACGACGCCGTTCTGGCGCACGGCGGCACGATCGCCGTCGGACAAAATAAACCGCAGGGCTCCGTTTTCGTCGTGAGCTTCCCGCGGCCCACATCGGAGGAAACAGGCATATGAACAACATTTCACGCATTCAGGAAGCACTCGTCCGTCGGGGGCTCGACGCGATCGTGCTCACCGACGAGAAAAACCAGCGCTACGCCTGCGGCTTTCCCTTCACCGACGGCTTCGTCGTCGTGGCGAGAGAAAAAGCCTGGCTGCTGACCGACTCGCGCTATATCGAGGCGGCGGAGATGGCGGCCGGCGGCTGCTGCGCGGTGCAGATGTTCGACGTTCAGCATCCGCTGAGCGAGCTGCTCGGCGCCGCGCTGAAAGAGTGCGGGGCCGAAAAAGTCGCCGCGGAGGACGAAAAGCTCTGCCGCGCGCGCTGGACCTCGCTGGAAAAGCTCCTCGGCCGCGAGCTGCTTGCCGCGGGCGGTCTGATGGGCGAGCTGCGCGCGTCCAAGAGCGAGGAGGAGATCGAAAGCCTGATCCGCGCCCAGCGCATCAGCGAAAAGGCGCTGGAGGAAGTGCTGCCTCTCATCCGTCCGGGCATGACCGAAAAAGAGGTCATGGCCGAGCTCGTCTACCACATGCTGAAAAACGGCAGCGAGGGCAATTCCTTCGATCCCATCGTCGTCACGGGCACGAAGACCTCGATGCCCCACGGCGTGCCGGGCGACAACGTCATCCGCGACGGCGACTTCGTGACGATGGACTTCGGCTCTCTCGCGGACGGCTACTGCTCCGACATGACGCGCACCGTCGCGGTCGGCCATGCCACCGAGGAGATGCGCAGCATCTACGGCATCGTGCTCGAGGCGCAGCTCGCCGGCATCGCGGCGGCCCGCTCCGGTGTGCCCGGAAAGGTGATCGACCAGGCCGCCCGCGACGTGATCGAAAAGGCCGGCTACGGCGCGTATTTCGGCCACGGCTTCGGCCACAGCCTCGGGCTCGACATCCACGAGGCGCCGAACGCCGGCCCGCGCGGCGAGGCCCCGATGGCGGTGAACGACGTCTGCTCCGCCGAGCCGGGCATTTACCTCCCCGGCAAATTCGGCGTGCGCATCGAGGACGTGATGATCATCCGCCCCGAGGGCGCCGAGGTCATCACGAAAGCGCCGAACTCCGAGCTCATCGTGCTGAACAACTGAATTGCAGTCTTTCCTCTTTTTTAAGGCGGAAAAGGCGCTCCCCTTTCTCTTGCTTGTCCAAGAGAAAGGGGGAAAGAGAAAGACACAAGGGAGGGGAAGATTGCGAATTCTTCCCCTCCCTTGACTCTCCCTAATTGAAACGCCTCAAGAGGGGGTTACCCCCTCTTAAGAATCTCCCCTCTGTT
>JAFSJZ010000064.1 GCA_017449185.1 Oscillospiraceae bacterium | reverse complement strand
CACCTTGGTCGGATCCTTGCCGGAGACGGCGCCGCCGCCGTGCGGGGCGCTGCCGCCGTAAGTGTCCACGATGATCTTGCGCCCGGTCAGGCCGGAGTCGCCCTGCGGGCCGCCGATGACAAAGCGGCCGGTGGGGTTGATGAAATACCGCGTCCGCTCGTCGAGCAGCTCCGCGGGGATGACGGGGCGGACGACCTGCTCGATCATGTCCTTTCGGATCATCTCGAGCGTCGCCTCCGGCGCGTGCTGGGTCGAGATCACGACGGTGTCCACCCGCACGGGGCGGCGGCGCTCGTCGTACTCGACGGTCACCTGCGTTTTGCCGTCCGGCCGCAGATAGTCGACCAGGCCGGATTTGCGCACCTCGGCAAGGCGGCGGGCGAGCCGGTGCGCCAGCGAGATCGGCAGGGGCATCAGCTCCGGCGTCTCGCGGCAGGCGTAGCCGAACATCATGCCCTGGTCGCCCGCGCCGTTCTGAAGCTCCGCGTCCTCTCCCAGCTTGCTCTCGAGGGCCTTGTCCACGCCCATGGCGATGTCGCCGGACTGCTCGTCGATGTTGACGATGATGCCGCAGGTGTCGCAGTCGAAGCCGTATTTCGCGCGGTCGTAGCCGATGTCGCGGACGACCTCGCGCGTGATGCGCGGGATGTCGACGTAGCAGCTCGTGGAGATCTCGCCCATGATGTGGACGAGGCCGGTCGAAACTGTCGTCTCGCAGGCGACGCGCCCCATCGGGTCCTGCTCGAGGATCGCGTCGAGCACCGCGTCGGAGATCTGGTCGCAGATCTTGTCGGGATGCCCCTCGGTGACGGATTCGGAAGTGAAAAGATAATGGCTCATGATGTGCTCCTTAGATAAACGGATTCCAGAAACGGCTTCCGTTCTTGTAGTTCAGGTAAAGCGCCGCGGCGAGCAGCAGCGCGCAGAAGGCCATCGAGACGAAGTCGGCGGCGCGGAAGGGCCGCGCCATATACCAGCTGCGCTTTTTGTGCTTGCCGAAGCCGCGCAGCTCCATCGCGTTGGAGATGACCTCGATGCGGTCCATGCTCGAGAGGATCAGCGGGATCAGGATCGCCCCCGCGGCCTTGAGGCGGCGGAAGAGGTTTTCCTTTTTGCTCATCTCGACGCCGCGCGCCTGCTGAGCCTGGGAGATCTCGTGATACTCCCGCTGGATGTCGGGGATATAGCGCAGCGCCAGCGCCACGGAATAGGCAACGGTGTATTTCACGCCGATGCGGTTGAGCGAGGCGGCGAATTCGCTCGGCTGCGTGGTGCAGACGAAGATCATGACCAGCGGCAGCATCGCGAGGTATTTCAGCAGCAGATTGAGGTGATAAAAAAGCTGCTCCTTCGTGACGACCCAGCGGCCGCCGAGGGAGAAGAGCACATGGCGCGTGCCGTAGAGGCCGACGCCGTGCTCGGGCGAGAAAAGGAAGACCAGCACGTTGTTCAGGATCATGAACACCGTGACGAAGCCCAGCAGAAAGGCCACGTCCGAGACGCGCAGCCGCGAGAGGACGAAGAGCGCGACGCCCGCCGCCGCGAGGAAAGCCAGCAGCCGCGTGTCATAGGTCGTCATGGCCGCAAAGCTCCACAGCAGCAGGCACACCAGCTTGGTCGCGCCCGTGAGGGAGTGGACGGGGGAGGATCGCTCGACGTAGTTGAAAAGGCCCTTCATCGGCGCGCCACCTCCCGCTCATAGTCGATGAAGCGCGCGACGAAAGCCCGGCCGTCGTCGATGCCGCAGCGCTGCGCAAGCGTGTACAGCGAGGTCTCCTTCAGGCTGGCGCGGCGGATGATCTCGCCGTCGGTCAGAACGTCGGCGCAGGGCGCGTCGGCGATCAGCCGTCCGTCGGAGAACACGACGGCGCGCCGCGCGTATTCAAGCATCAGATGCATGTCGTGCGTGACCATCAGCACCGTGATGCCGCGGCGGTTGAGTTCGAGCAGAAATTCCATGATCTCGGTGTAATGGCGATAGTCCTGCCCGGCCGTCGGCTCGTCGAGGATGATGATCTTCGGCTCGAGCACGAGGATCGAGGCGATCGTCACGCGCTTTTTCTGCCCGAAGCTCAGCGCCGAGACCGGCCAGCTGCGGAAGGGCCAGAGACCGCAGATCTTCAGCGTCTCCTCCACGCGCGGGCGGATCTCCTCCTCGCTCACCTTGCGCGTGCGCAGGCCGAGGGCCACCTCGTCGTAGATCATCGTCTGGGAGATCATCTGGTTGGGGTTCTGCATGACGTAGCCGATGCGGTCCGCCCGCTCCTTGATCGAGAGCGCGGCCATGTCCTCCCCGGCGAAGAAGAGCGTGCCCTCCTGCTGGGTCTCGAAGCCGCAGAGCAGCTTGCAGAAGGTGGATTTACCCGCGCCGTTCGTGCCGACGACGGCGGTCAGCTCGCCCTCGCGGATCGAAAGGGAGAGCGTGCGGATCGCCTCGCGGCCGTTTTCATAGGCAAAGCGCAGATCCCGCGCGTCAAGCTGCACGGGCGTCTCGGGCGGGGGAGGGGCCGTCGGCGCGCGGCAGAACCAGTCGCGCACGGCGGCTCTGTCCTCTTCGCTGAGGACGAGACCCTCGATGCTGTCGGGGCGCTTGTCCGCCGTGATCGCGACGCCGGCGTATTTCAGCGCCGTGATGTACAGCGGCTCACGGATGCCGCTTTCCTTCAGCAGGCTGCCGGAGAGCAGCTCGTCCGGCGTCGTGTCGGCGAGGATGCGGCCCTCGCCCATCAGGACCACGCGGTCGACGTGGCGGTGCAGCACGTCCTCGAGCCGGTGCTCGATGATCACGACGGCCGCGCCGGTCTCGCGCCCGATCTCGTCGATCAGCTCGATGGCCTGCTTGCCCGTGGCCGGGTCGAGGTTGGCCAGCGGCTCGTCGAAGAGCAGCACGTCCACCTTGTCTACGAGGATGCCCGCGAGCGAGACGCGCTGCTTCTGCCCGCCGGAGAGCTCGCCCGGCGCGTGGCGCAGATGGCCCTCCACCCCGACGAGGGCGGCGGCCTGTTTCACGCGCTCGTGCAGCGCCGGCTCGCCCAGACAGTCGTTCTCAAGCGCAAAGGCGATATCCTCGGCCACCGTGAGGCCGACGAACTGGCCGTCCGTGTCCTGCAGGACCGTGCCGACCGTGTGCGAGATCTCGAAGATGCCGAGCTCGCGGCTCTCGCGGCCGTTGACGGTCAGGCTGCCGCTGCACTCCCCCTGATAGGAGAAGGGGATCAGACCGTTGATGCAGTGCGCCAGCGTCGACTTGCCGCAGCCCGAGGGCCCGCAGATCAGCAGCTTTTCGCCCTTGCGGATCGAAAGCGTGATATCGCGCAGCGTGGGCTCGGCCTGGGCCAGGTACTGGAAGGAAAAGTTATGGAATTGTATGATCGGATCGTCGCTCATACCCGTTTCCTCAAAAGCGGGCAGACGCTTTTTGCGCCTGCCCGCCCGTTCCTGTCAGGACTTATTTTTCTTCCTTGAGGCTGCCCTTCTTGGGCTTGGCCGCCGCGTAGGCGATGCACAGGATCGTGCCGATGATACCGGTGGTGACGATGTTGGAGACGCCGCCGACCAGGCACTGGAGATAGACCTTGTTGGCCGGCTCGGCGAACATCAGCACGTCGAGCGTCGGGGCGACGAGACCCCAGGACACCAGGTGGGCCAGGATCTGGGAGACGTTGAAGCGGATGATGTCGCCGCCGCTGAACTTGCCCTCGTTCAGGCCGCGGGAGGTGCCGTTGCCCTTGGAGAGCAGGCCGAAGACCAGGCCGAACACGCCCGAGGCGATGACCCAGCTCCACCAGATGCCCCAGCCGTAGCTGAAGTCGATCAGCGCGTGGCCGATCAGGGCGATGAGCATGCCGGCAAAGGGCCCGAAGAGCATGGTCATGAAGGCCAGCAGACCGTACTGCAGGGCGATGTTCGTGTTGGGCACGGGGCTGGGGATGGCCACGAAGCGGCCGAGCACGAAGAACAGCGCCGCGCCGATGCCGATGGCGACGACGGTCACGATGGGAGATTTTTTCATGGTTGATAAGCTCCTTTATATAATTTTTTTTGATAACAACAAACGCCCCGCCGGAAACCGACAGGGCGTCAAGATCGCTTGATAAAAGCCTCATCTTTCGTTTCCCGCCGGATTTGGCACCTTATGCGTCCGCACAGGTTGCCGGGTTTCACAGGGCCGTTCCCTCCACCGCTCTTGATAAGGTGTTCAGTTTTTACGGGGGTATTATACCATAAGGCGTTGTAATGTCAACAAAAATCATTTCTCGGGCGGGTTGTCGGCGGCGAGGCTGCGCTCGCTCGCCCCGCCCGGCATGATCAGTTCGAAGCCGAGCGCCGTGCCGTCGGGGGCGAGGAGCTCCTCGCTGCGCAGCGGGTCGTTGAGCGCGCGGGTGAGACGCCTCTCGCCGCTCGCCTTCTCCCAGCCGGAGAGGGGCGTGTCGAAAACCTGCGCGCAGGCGATCACGCGCTGGCCGTCCGCGGCCGTCAGCCGCAGGCGGCAGATGCCGTCCCATCCGCGGAAGAAATCGGCCGTGCCGGAGAAGGGCTCGGCCATGCGCCGCTCGGCCCCGCTTGCGAGGTCCAGCGCGCAGATGTGCCGTCCGTCCGGCTCCGAAGAGGCGTACCACAGCTCGGTGCCGACGACGGTCAGCGTGTCCGCGGCGGAGGCCGTCAGGGTCACATCCGTGCGCGCCTCCGGGTCAAAGAGGTGGGCGCGGCCGTCGGAAGCGGCGGTGTAGAAGATCCCGCTCCCGGACACGAAGGCCGAAGCGCAGCCGGCGAGCAGGGCCTCCTCTTCGCCGCCGCGCAGCGCGAGCAGCAGCCCGTCCGCCGTAAGGCAATAGAGCGCGCCGCCGTACAGCTGCAGGCTCAGGCAGGGCGTGTCAAGCTCGACGCGGCGGTCCGTCCCGTCGGTCTTCACGCTCTCGGGCCGGCCGTCCGCGCCGAGATAATACAGCCGCCCGCCGTGTTCGGAGAGAAAGTCCGCCCCGCAGTCGGGGACGAGCAGGCTGCGGTCGCGCAGCTTGTTGTCAATGATCTCAAAGCGCACAAGGGCGCGGCTGCCGTCGCTGTACAGGCGGCAGCAGTAGAAAGCCGTCCCGGACATCAGCGCGCAGCGCCGCGCGTTGTGGTTGATCATCTCGTCCGTCTCGGCGTCGGAGAAGGGGGCCGGGAGCAGCGGAAAGCTCAGCGCCCTGTTCTGCGGGGGATCGGGGAGAGCCGCGCCCTCCGGGGCAGGCGCCTCCGATACGGAGGGGACGCTCTCCGGCGCGGCCCCGGCGGGAGAGGGGGCGCTCGCCGCGGTGTCCCCGCGCGGCGAGCCGCAGCCCGCGAGCGCGCCGAGCAGCGCGGCGCAGAGCAGCAGCGCGATCAGCTTTTTCGTCATCTGTCTGTCTTCCTTTTTTCCGTGTTTTTTGTATCTTACCACAGAACGCGCGCCGAGGCAATTGCAAGTGCCGCCGCCCTGTGCTAAAATACAGGAAAGACCTTTCCGGAAAGGACGCTCGCCATGAAAAAGCTGCTGCGCTTCGTGCTGACCTTTATCCTGATCTTCGCCCTTGTCATGGCGGTGGACTATTTCCTGCCCGATCTGCTCGGCGGCCTGACGCCCGCCGCGGAGCCGAGCGGAGAGCTGACCCTGCTTCCGTCCGAGAGCGGCGAGGCGGGCGTTGCCGAGGATGGGGAATATACGCAGAAGGACGAGCTCGCGCTCTATATCCACCTCTACGGCCACCTGCCGGACAACTTCGTCACGAAGGCCGAGGCCGAGGCCGCGGGCTGGACGGGCGGCGCGGTCAGCCGCAAGCTCCCCGGCAAGTCCATCGGCGGCGACCGCTTCTACAACCGCGAGGGTCTGCTGCCCTCCGCGAAGGGCCGCATCTGGACCGAGTGCGACGTGGGTTACAGCACCTCTTCCCGCGGGGGCGAGCGCATCGTCTTTTCCAACGACGGGCTGATCTACTATACGAACGACCACTACGACAGCTTCGAGCTGCTCTACGGCGAGCCGTAGAACGGCGCCCCTTCGAGCTTTTCACGCCCCGCGCCGCGCGCGGGGCGCTCTCTTTCCGTGCCTTTCGACAAAATTCGACACGGCGCGGGGGAAAGAGAGGAAAAAAGCTGTCGCGCCCGCTTGAAAGAGCGCGAAGCTTGTAATATTATGTCAACAAGTTCCCCGCCCAATTCGACAGCGTTCTGTTGTTTGAGAGTGTCTGATATGGTATTTTTACTACGACAGATCGGTGTTTTCCCTGCGAAAAGTCAGGACGCTTCGCAGATCGTACTTTGGGAGGATAAAAGTTATGGAAACCAAGACCCGCATTCTCATCGCCGACGCAAACCCGGATTTTTCGTCGCTCATGAGCGACTTGATCGCCGCGGAAAAGGATATGGAGGTCGTCGGCTCGGCCGACAACGGCGTGGACGCGCTCGCGCTCATCGGCGAGCTGCAGCCGGACGTGCTGCTGCTTGACCTCGTGCTGCCCAAGCTCGACGGGCTGGAGCTGCTGCGCCGCCTCGGCGAGAGCGACTGCCGCGTGCGCGTCATCGTGCTCTCGGGCTTCGTCAACGGCCAGGTCGTGAGCGAATGCTCCGCGCTCGGGGCGGACTACTTCATCTCCAAGCCCTGCGACCCCGCAGGCCTGCTGATCCGCATCCGGCAGCTCGGCGGCGGAGAGCGCGGAGAGAGCCCCTCGGCGGGCTATGAGTTGGGCGCGGCCCGCCAGAGCCGCAGCGACGCCAACCTCGAGAGCGTCGTCACCGACATCATCCACGAGATCGGCGTCCCGGCGCACATCAAGGGCTATCAGTATCTGCGCGAGGCGATCATCCTGACGATCCGCGACATGGACATGATCAACGCCGTCACCAAGGTGCTCTATCCGGAGGTCGCGCGCAAGTTCGCCACCACGCCCAGCCGCGTCGAGCGCGCGATCCGCCACGCCATCGAGGTGGCCTGGGACCGCGGCGATCTCGAGGTGCTGCAGAAGTTCTTCGGCTACACGGTGTCGAATATCAAGGGCAAGCCGACGAATTCGGAGTTCATCGCGATGATCGCCGACCATCTGAGCCTCAAGCAGAAGCAGAGCACGGCGTATTGAGGCATATTTGAATTGTAACGGGGAGACGATCGGCGTCTCCCCGTTTTTTGTCAAGGAAGAAAACATTGTTCTTTGTTCCGGACGATGCTATAATTTGGATCGAAAAAACCTGTTTCACAGCGATCAAACTGCCGTTTTGGGAGGCGGAAACGATGAAACAATTGATTGCGGGGCTGCTGGCGGCCTGTATGCTGCTGACGCTGGCGGCCTGCGGCATGGGCGGCGGCAGTGCGGAGCCTACCCCCGCGCCGGAGAGCATCTTCACCGAAGAAGAGCTGGTGATTGTCGAGGCCGTTCGCACACAGATGCAGTCCGGAGAACTTGCGGAGCTGCGGGAGTTTTACAATTCGATGGTCTCTTCCTCACACGGCTGTCCGGCGGAAGCGACGGACATTCTCCATTATGAAAACGAGGATCTTGACGGCGCACCGATGGACTGCTACCTTGTCAACATCGCCGCCGAGGTTGCCTGGTGGGACAAAATCGACGTGAATACCCTTGTCATAGCTCCGCAAATCCAGGTGCTGATCAGCCGCGACGGAACGAAGATCGTCGACAGCGTCAGCGCCGACGCCGCTCACTTCGACGGCGACACCTCCACCGAGGAGGGCAGGATACGCTGCCTACTCGCGGCCTTCGGAAGAATGATGAACGGCGAGGAGGCGGAGAGTTTCTTCGACGAGAAGGAAACCGTCACCGCCTGGACGGCCGAGAAGATCGCCGTTGTAAACAACCGTCTTGCCGCGGCAGCGCCGGAGAGCAAACTCAGCGCGCAGCAGCTGGGCATCGTCGCCGCCGTACGCACTCATCTGCAGTCCGAAGAGCTCGCCGCGCGGCAGGCGCTCTATCGCGAGCTGACGGGAACCAGTCCCAGGAGCGAGGTGAGGGTGACCGACGTTATTCATTACGAGGTGCGGGATTTCGAAGGCGTTCCCGTGGACTGCTATCTCGTCAACATCGCCGCCCACGTCGCCTGGCTGGATCAGGAGGACGGGACGCCTCATCTGGATTCGCAGTATCAGCTTTATCTCAGCAGTGACGGAAAAACGGTCGTGGACAGCATCAGCATCGACGTGATCCGGTTCGACGACGACGTCTCCACCGAGGAGGGCAGGATCCGCTATCTGCTTTGGGCCTTCGGCGCAATGGTGGACGGCAACACGAACTTCATCCTGAACGATATGGAAACCCGCTCCGTATGGAACGCCGAATGGCTCGCGTATATGAACGAGCATATCCGTTGAGAACGGCGTTGAAAACAGCAAAAGGCGTTGTCTCAACATCAAGGGCAAGCCGACGAATTCGGAATTCATCGCCATGATCGCCAACCATCTGAGCCTGAAGCAGAAGCAGAGCACGGCGTATTGACCGTCCTCATGCCTTCCCCTTGAGGGGAAGGTGGCCCAGTGCGCACACTGGGGCGGATGAGGTGGCCGATGCGTTTTCCACCTCATCAGTCGCTTCGCGACAGCTTCCCCTCAAGGGGAAGCCAATAGAGCGCCGCTTCGCTTTGCCACCTTGCCGCAGATGCCGTTCCCGGACTTCGCCGTAAAGGCGCTGTCCGTGAAGCGGCACGGCTGCGGAAATTGCGGCTTTGCTTCATCTGCCCCCGGCGGTGCAAAGCTGCAATTCCTCAAGGGGAAGCCCTTTGTGGACAGGGACAAAGGACCGTGATATAATTCCATCGATTCCATCAACAACGGAGCGCGCTATGAAAGCCTGGTATCCTCTGATCGTGTATCTCTGCGTCCAATGCATCACGCCCGGCCCCAACAACTTTACCTGCCTCTATCTCGGGGCAAAATACGGCGTGAAGGGCGCCGTGCCGTATCTCATCGGCAGCAAGACCGCTCTGTTTGTCAAAGCCATTCTCTGCGGGGCCTTCAACATCGTCCTTGCCAACAGCCTCCCTTCCGCAGCCAAATGGCTCACCTGGATCGGCGCGGGGTATATGATCTATCTCGCGGTGATCATGATGATCTCCGGCTGGAAAAAGACCGGCAGCACGGACAAGTTCAGCGGCGGCACGGTGCGGGACGGGATTTCTCTCCAGATATTCAACGGGAAAAGCTGGATCGTCGCGCTGAGCATGTTCGCCGTGTATGTCATGCCCATCAGCAAGAGCTTCGCGGCGGTGCTGTTTGCGTCTTTGCTTTTTGTGGCGATCGCGCTGATCAGTTCCCTGATCTGGATCTTCTCCGCCTATTCGCTGCACGGACTGATCGAGAAGTATAAGAAGCCCTTCGGCATCATCATGGGGCTGACCCTGATCTGGTGCGCCGTGAAGGCGGTGCTGTAGCGGCGAGCAGGATCCATCTTCCGAAAAAACTTCCGGCTTGTCGGAGCTTTCTTCTCCGACAAGCCGGAAGTTTTTTCCTCATTTATTCTTTGGGCGGCGGGTCGCCCGCGTCCGGGGCGGGACCCGGTGCCGTCATGTTCAGAAAGCCCTCCAGATCCTCCGTCAGGCGCGAGGCGTCCCAGCGCCCGTCCAGCGCGCAGAGCAGCTCCGTCAGCGAATCTGTCAGATCGGCGAAAAGCAGAAAGGCGAAAAAGGCGATCAGGGCGATAAACGCATAGGACGTGATATAGACCAGATCCCAGTCGCTGCTCTGGGGATGGACGACGAGCAGGCTGTACACGATGGCCGCGGCAAGCGCGAGAAAGGACAGCAGCGCCGAGAACAGGACCCAGCGCGCCTTGCGGTGCTTGTCGCTGCCCTCTGCCATGGCCCGGGCCTCTTTGGCCAGCTCCTCCGCGCCGACAGCTTCGGGCGAGGCGCGCTTTTTGCCGAACAGGAAGCACAGCCTCAGCAGCAGCGCGACCGGCACGCACAGCAGCGGCGGCAGCAGGATCGCCGCGGGGACGCCCAGCAGCTCCGGCATCTCGATCGAAAGGCCGATTTGCGCCGGCAGCGTCCGGAAGCACAGGGTCAGGATCTCGCTGACATGGGGGACGGAGTCCAGGACCGCGGAAAAGACGTTCTTGGCCAGACGGTGATACAGACCCACCGACGCGACGATCATCAGGGGCGTATGCAGCAGAAAACACAGCACGCCGCATACGGCGGACAGGATCTTTCTTCTGCGCACCCGGGTCTTCAAACGGAACAGGGACGACGCCAGGGCGGGCAGGTTTTCCTGCGTGACGGGGCGCTCATAGGACAGAGACAGCATGGCCAAACACCTCCAGTATTTCGGATCAAGTATAGCATGCGGGAAAAGGCGGCGCAAGCGCTCCTTTGCGCCGCTCCGTCCCTTGCGGGCCG
Source organism: Oscillospiraceae bacterium (assembly GCA_017449185.1). Taxonomy (GTDB): domain Bacteria; phylum Bacillota; class Clostridia; order Oscillospirales; family Oscillospiraceae; genus Limivicinus. Next base: position 12,084 of record JAFSJZ010000064.1, on the reverse strand, counting down.
GGGCGGCTTGTGTTATCATGGCCGCATGGACACCAACGCAGAGAAAAAAACCATATTCGCCTGGAACCTGTTGCCCGCGGTGCTGACGCTTGCGCTGCCGACCATGCTCGAACAGCTCGTCCAGACCGCCGTGCAGTACGTCGACACGGCCATGGTCGGCTCGCTCGGCACGGCGGCCACCGCCGCGGTGGGCAGCACCGTCACGGTCAACTGGCTGATCAACAGCACCGTGGCCGCCTTCGGCGTGGGCTTTCTTTCCCAGATCTCCCAGGCCTTCGGCGCGGGGGACGCGCGGCGCGCCCGGCGCACCGCGGCCCAGTCGGCGCTGGCGGTGCTGGTCCTCGGCACGCTCTTTACGGCGCTGTCCCTCTCGCTTGCGCCCTTTGTGCCCGGCTGGATGCAGCTCGAGCCCGCCCTGAGGCAGAGCGCCGCGCGCTATTTCTTCGTGCTGTATCTGCCGATGCTGCCGCGCACGGCGATCATCCTCTTCGGCACCGTGCTGCGCGCCGCGGGCGACACAAAAACGCCGATGCGCATCGGCCTGCGGCTGAATATCCTGAACGTGATCGGCAACTTCCTGCTCATCTATGACACGCGGACGCTTACGCTTTTCGGCCGCAGCGTGACGGTCTGGGGCGCGGGCTGGGGCGTCGTCGGCGCGGCGGCGGGCAGCGCGATCGCCTTTGCCTACGGCGGCGCAGCCATCACGCTGGCGCTGTTCCGCCACGAAAAGGTCTCGCCGCGCGGCTTCTCGATGCGCCCGGACGGCAGCGTGCTGCGGCCCTGCCTGCGCGTGGCCTTCCCGAACATGCTTCAGCGCTTCGGCACCTCGCTGGGCTATGTGGCTTTTGCGGCCATGATCAACGCCCTGGGCGAGACTGCCACCGCCGCCCACACGATCGCGAACACGGTCGAGAGCGCCTTTTACATCCCCGGCTTCGGCATGATGAGCGCCGCCGCCACGCTGACCGGCAACGCCATCGGCGCGCGCGACGAGCGCCGCCGCCGCGATACCGCGCGCCTCGTCTTCTTCTGCGAGATCGCGCTGATGCTCGTCTCCGGCGCGCTGCTCTTCGCTTTCGCCCCGGCGATGGTGCGCCTGTTCAGCCGCGACGCGGCGGTCATTCTGCTCGGCTCGACGGTGCTGCGGATGGTATCCCTCTCCGAGCCCTTTTACGGCGTGTCCATCGTGACCGAGGGCATGCTCCAGGGAGCGGGGCGGACGCGCGAGCCCTTCCTGTTCAACATCTTCGGCATGTGGGGCGTGCGCATCGTCGGCACCTTTGTCTGCACGCGGCTGCTGGGGCTGGGGCTGGTCGCAGCCTGGGGCTGCATGATCGGGCATAATCTGCTGCTTTTCGCGCTGTATGTTCTGTTCTATTCCGGCGGAAAATGGCTCCCGGCGGAGATGAGAGGGGAAGGCTCGACATGAAAGAGATGCTGTCTCAAAACGCCGTGTCATTCTGAGCGAAGCGAAGAATCTTTCTCAAAAAGATCTGCAAAACGAGAAAAGGAAAAATCCTTCGTCACACCGTTCCTCAGGATGACAACGCCGTGAATGCGGCGCATTTACGGCAAAGGGATTCGGCAGAATATATATAGGCATATGGAAAACCAAGAGCGCACTTACTCGCCTCCTTTGAAGCGGTGCAAGTACGCTCTTGGCTTGTGGTTGAGAGAAAGACGGAAATCTACGCCGTAGAGGAGCAGCTTGCCGCTCCCGCTTCTTTACGGCTTCCCCTTTGAGGGGAAGCTGTCGAGCGAAGCGAGACTGATGAGGTGTACTGCTTCGCGGAGCAGGCAGCGTGATTGCTCCACCTCATCCGCCATCCGGCTTGCGTGAGACGCCGGATGCCACCTTCCCCTCAAGGGGAAGGCGCTGGCGGGCATTTCGTGAAGCACCCCAAGGTATTTCCCGCAAAAAAGCACTTTGACAAAACGGTCGCCGCAAGCCTGCTTCTTGCTTGATCGGGTTCAGAGAGCTTCCTCCGCTCGCTCGATCCGGCGGACGTTTCGTTCGAACTTCGCGCGCGCCCCCATGACCTCATGGCCGCAGCCGCGGCAGCGCAGACGGAAGTCGGCGCCGACGCGCAGCACCTCCCAGTCCCGGCTGCCGCAGGGATGGGGCTTTTTCATGACGAGCACGTCTCCGACGCGGATATCCATCAGTCCTTGATCTCCTCCCAGTAGCGCTTTGCGGCCTGTTCGGTCTTGTTGTCGCCGTATTCGTAATAGCGGCGGTCCTTCAGCTCGTCGGGCAGGTACTGCTGCTTCACCCAGCGGTGCGGAAACTCATGCGGGTAGAGATAGCCCTGCTCGCGCTCGAAGCCCGCGCCGTCGGCGTGGACGTTCTGCAGCTCGCGCGGGATCGAACCGATGTGTCCCGCGCGGACGTCCGCGAGGGCGGCGTCGATGGCGACGCAGGCCGTGTTCGACTTCGGCAGCGTCGCGAGGAAGATGCAGGCCTCCGCCAGCGGCAGCCGCGCCTCGGGCAGGCCGAGCTGCAGCGCGGAATCGACGCAGGCCTTCACGACCGGCACGGCCTGGGGGTAGGCCAGACCGATATCCTCGCTGGCCGAGCAGAGGATGCGCCGGCAGGCGCCCAGCAGGTCGCCTGCCTCGATCAGCCGCGCGAGATAGTGCAGCGCCGCGTCGGGATCTGAGCCGCGCAGAGACTTCATCAGGGCCGAGAGACAGTCGAAATGCTCGTCCCCCTCGCGGTCGTAGCGCATGGCGCTGCGCTGGGTGATGGCCTTCGCGTCCTCAAGCGTGATCTTGCCGTTCGCCGGCGCGGCGTTGAAGAGCAGCTCGATCGCGTTCATGGCCTTTCTCACGTCGCCCCCGCAGGAGGCGGCGATGTGGTCGAGCACCGCGCCGTCAAAGTCGACGCGCAGGTCCTCGCGTTCGTTGAGCAGCGCCACGGCGCGCTCGGCCGCCTTTCGGGCGTCCGCGGCGGAGACGGGCTTGAACTCAAAGACCGTCGAGCGGCTGAGCACCGCGCCGAACACGCAGAAATAGGGGTTTTCGGTCGTCGAGGCGATAAGCGTGATGCGCCCGTCCTCGATGAACTCCAGCAGGCTCTGCTGCTGCTTTTTGTTGAAGTACTGGATCTCGTCGAGATACAGCAGCACGCCCCCCGGCGTGAGCAGCGTGTCGAGCTCGGAGATGATTTGTCGGATATCGGCGATGCCGGCGGTGGTAGCGTTGAGCTTGCGCAGCGTGCGGTTGGTCTTTTCCGCGATGATGCGCGCGACCGTGGTCTTGCCTGTGCCGGAGGGGCCGTAGAAGATCATGTTCGGGATCTGTCCCGACTCGACGATGCGGCGCAGCATGCCGTCCGGGCCGAGGATATGCTGCTGGCCGACGACGTCGTCCAGACTTTTCGGGCGGATCTCGTCCGCCAGCGGCTTGTACATGGGCCACCTCCGGGAATCAATTTCTTACTTTTTATTATATCATCAAAAGGGCGGATTGCAAAGAAAAAACGCGGGGAAAGGGAAGGACTTAAGGGTGGGAAAAAACGGATCGTCGGTTGAGCCGGACGGATGCAAAAACAGCGCGAGGGATATCCCTCGCGCTGCCCGCTGTAATCAGTTGGTGCTGGGTTTCTGAGAATTGTCGTGTTGATCAATTTACTTCCCGTAGACGTACTTGTGCACCACGCCGCCCACGGTCTTGCTCAGCCGCAGCCCGTCCGCATCATAGGTGTAGCTGACATTCAGCCCGCTGCCGTTATTATAATACACATGCCGCAGCCTTTCAAGCTCGTCGGTCGAGCCGCTCGGACGCAAAAACAGCGCGAGGGATATCCCTCGCGCTGCCTGCTGTGATCAGTTGGTGCGATCACATTTTATGTTGGACGGTTTGTCAGTACACAAGGGGCTGTCCCCTGTGTTCATCTCGACAGAGTTCTTTCTTTCCCAACTGTAAAGTATTTTTGAAAACCGAAAATAAGTAATTTCAAGAATTTGATCCTTTGGCGGTTCTGCCAAAGACAATATATCGGCTCTCTTTAATGATGCTGGAACGATCAAGTCTATTTTTTCGTTTTTGGCGTAGAACCTCCAAGTGCAGTAGTATCGGTTTCGAAAGAAATCATATCTGCCATATATAATATGACGTGAAAATAAGCATGTTTCGGTTTTTTGTCCCAGAATCAGGTCAAAAGGAAGCAACAGGACTGGCTTACACAAAACCCCCCATGCAACAACGACCAGACAATCTATAACAAATGAGGTAGTTGGTCCAAAAACAGCTGAAACGTAAAACATACAGCTTATTCCGGCTATCAAAAATAGCATTTTATCCAACAAAAAATATATCATTGCTCTTCCTCTTTACTTGAACAACAAGGCAAACGATGATGTGATTGTTGAGTATATTCCTGATCGTAATGTTGCCAAATTAGTTTCAACAAGAGTTATGTTTTCGAGAAGAGTGTTATTTGCAAATGTCCTTAGGTTTTGATTTGCAAAGGATTGAGAGTTGTGAAACAGTTCGTCTCGAAGAAATATCTTTTGTGCGTTTCTTGGCATGTTTCCAATTTGGCCCACCTTCATCGCGGCAACCGCTTTTGCTGCCCCATAACCAAGCAAATTGGCAAATGCCCCACGTGCTGCACTTTGTCCAAGATCTTTAAGGCCATTATTCCCTCTAATACAGTCTGCTACGACGTTGCCTGCTGCTCCAACAGCCATCGTACCTACTACCCCCAATCCAGGAATTGCTGCAATTGCGCCACCAACCCCTGATGCCAGATAATCTCTTGCACTTGATGTTGGGCTTAGTATATCAAAGCCTGTCTTACCATTTGAAATGTTTTCAATCACATCACTCGCATATTGTCCAACTAATCCAACGAAAAAACCTACAGCAACAGCTTCCCAGAACTCGCCGCCGTCATCCTTGCGGTTAACCGGATTATCTCCACAGTATGCAAACAGATTGACGCTTGCGAAGTCGCTGTTGGCGCCGAGTGCGGAAGGATCATCCGCATTAATAAACCTGCAGATGTTCGGGTCGTAGTAGCGGCCCTTGAGGTAGTAGAAGCCGGTCTCGGAGTCGTAGTAATAGCCGCGGTAGCGCAGGGGATTGACGCGCGTGAGGCTGTTGTCGGTCATCGAGGTGATCTTGCCGTAGGCGTCGTAGTTGTACACGGCCAGGATCGAGCCGCTAGCGTTGCAGATCGCCGTCACGTCGCCCTGGAGATTGGTGATGTAGAAATAGGTCCCGCCGTTGACCTTCACCGAAAACGGCCGGCCGACGTCGTCATAGAAAAACTCCAGCGTGTTGTTCCCGAACTGCTCGGAGATCAGACGGCCGTCCTGCCAGACGTACTTGTGCACCACGCCGCCCACGGTCTTGCTCAGCCGCAGCCCGTCCGCGTCGTAGGTGTAGCTGACATTCAGCCCGCTGCCCGTGTTCACCGCCGTCGCCAGCCTGCGCCCGTTCACCCAGGTGAACACCGTGCCGTCATGGTAGCTCAGGGGGTTGCCGATCCCGTCATAGGTGATGGCGTGGCCGTTGTAGGCCGTCAGCAGATCCTTCCACCCGCTGTCGCCGTAGGTGTAGGTATCCGTCACGCCGCCGCTGCTTTTCGTCAGCAGGTTCCCCGCGCCGTCGTAGGTGTAGCTCGTCTCCGTCTGGGACGAGAGCGTTCCCTCACTCGCCCACGTCAGCCGGTTCTGGCTGTCGTAGGTATAGCTCGCCGTCCGGCTGCCGGTCACCCCTGTGATGTTCCCGTTCGCGTCGTAGCTGTAGGTGTAGGCGCGCAGCAGCGTGTCGTCCGCCTTCTTGAACAGCACGTTCTTGACCAGCGTCGTGGTGTTGCCGCCGCTGCCGGGGAGATACAGATACTGGCGCTTCAGCTTGTCCGTCCCCGCGACGCTCAGCGTCTGGCTCGTCCTGCGCTGCAGCCAGTCATAGCCGAAGCGCAGCGTGCCGCCGGGCGTGCCCATCGCCGTCAGGGCCCCGTCGCTGCTCCGGTACGTGAAGCTGTAGCTCCGCGTGCCCGTAAAGGTCCCGTTCCACTGCGGGCTGACCGTGTAGGACAGGCTTTGGGGTCTGCTGGCGGTGTCGTAGACGGCCGTCCAGCTCTGCACCGTGTTGGTGCCGACCTTCTCCTCCAGCCCCGTCAGGCGGTTGAGCGTGTCGTAGCTGTAGACGTAGCTGCGGTTGTTCACGCTGTCCGTCAGGCTCTGCAGCGGCCCTTCGCCGTAGTAGCTGTAGCTCAGCGCGGGGCTGCTGCCGTTATTATAATACACATGCCGCAGCCTTTCAAGCTCGTCGTAGTCGTAGGCGAAGCTGCTGCTGCCGAGGAAGGTCGCGCTCCTGAGGCCGTTGTGGCTGCTGTAGCCGTTTGTCACAAGCGTGCGCGTCCCCACCTTGACCGAGGTCAGACTGCCGAAGCCGCTGTAGCTCAGAGAATAGCTCTGGGTGCTGCCGCCGGCGGTCCGGGACAGGGAGCTCAGCCGCCCGTTGGCATAGCCGAAGGCCAGAGAGACGCCCGTCATCGAGCTGCCGGTCACGCGGCCGTTGGAAGCGTTATAGCCTGTGCTCACGCTCACGCCCTTCGGGTCGGTCACGGCGGTGGGCCGGCCGAGCTGGCGGCTGATCGCGCTGCCGTAGGCGTAGCTCGTCTGCCCGCCGCGCGAGTCCGTCTGGCGGGAGAGAAGGTTGCCGTTGTACGTGTATTCCGCGCTGCTGCCGATCGTCAGGGTGTTGCCCGTCAGCGTCGAGCCGGTCGTGTTGCCCTTCGCGTCGTAGCTCAGGGACATCGTCACGCCGTTGTTGCTGACTTCGGTGAGGTTGTGCGCGCTGTCGTAGTCGTATTCATAGGTGCCGTTCCCCCTCGTCACCTGCGTCATCAGATCCGCCCCGCTGTAGGTAAAGCCGGCCGCGGCGCTGCCCGGCTCGGAGACGGAGGTGAGATTGCCCTCGTCGTCGTAAGTGTAGCTCTGCGCGCTGTCCGCCGTCAGACAGGCGTTGGTGAAGAGGGCGGTGTTCGGGTTGTGGTTGAAGAGGAAGGACACCTTGATCTGCGCGACTCCCACGCTCCGCTTCGGGACCAGCGGCAGAGAGGCGTACTGCCACTCGAGGCTGTCCGGGCAGAAGGACAGCTGGGAGACCTCCGTCTGGTTGTCCGTGTAGATCAGCGTGGCGCGCAGCATGAAGCTGCGGTTGCCGGCGCTGAGCGCGACCGAGTCCGCCTTCGCCCACGCCGAGAGCGTGTAGCTCTTGTTGAGCCGGTCGGAGGCCGGGATCGTGACGGTTTTGCTTACTTCCCGCGTTTCGCCGATCGCGCCCGTCACCTTCAGCGCGTAGCCGAAACGGGGGTCAGTCTGCCGCGTGCCGCCCGTCCAGCCCGTCGTGCTGCTGGCGTCGGAACCGCCCAGAAGGTTTTCATTGAGAAAGGTATAGCCCGCGGTGCTGCCCACGGGGCGCATGCCGACCTCGCCGGATACCGTCAGGCGATTGTTGGTGAGCGCGACGCCGCTGTTAATCTTGTACTTCGCCGCGGCCGCGCCGTAGGTCACGGTCCCGTCCGCGTTGGTGAGACTGGATGTGATCGTGCGGCCGCAATAGTCGAACACATAGCTGCTGATCAGGTCGTCGCCGGTGTTCAGCACGCGGTCCTTGCCGTTGCTGCGGTAGATCTGGATGCCGTCGCCGCCGCTGACGCTGACCTCTGCGCCGACGGTGCTCCCGGCCTTTTCGTAGAACTTGGTGATCCGCCCTCCGGCGCCGTATTCGTAATGAACGGAATAGCCGGATTCAAGATCCGTGGCGGAGCTGAGCTTGCCGCCTGTGTAGCCGTAGCAAACGCTCGTCCCGTCGGGGTGCGTCACCTGCGAGAGGCGGCCGTCGTTATAGCTGAAGCTCGTCGTTCTTCCCGCGGCGTCTGTGATCCCGGAGAGATACCCCTCCTGAGAATAGGACAGGGAGGCGATCGTCTCCGCCGCGCCGCCGTCATTTTGGCGCGTCACCCCCGTGATCCGCGAGCCGGAGAAGTTGATCGTGATCGTGTTGCCGTTCGTGTCGGTCATGGATTTCAGCATCCCGCCGACGAACTGACAGGCGTTGCCCTTTCGGTCGGTCATGGTATAGCTGCCGCCGCTGCCGCTGATCGTCAGGCCGAGACCGTCCTCGTCCTTGTACACCGAGCCGGAGGCGTTGAAATAATGTACGGTGCCGTCCCCGTCGATATAGGCCAGACCGCCGTCCGCCGCCGTGACGCTCTGCTGCAGGTTCAGCTTCCATCCCGGCCCGAGCCCGCTGTTTGCGTACAGGCCGCCGCTGCCGGGGATGACCTCATAGCCCCCGCCGGAATAGGCGGAGTTATAGACATGGCTGATCACAACGGGGTTGACGGTGCTGGCGGCCTCCACGTCTGTTTTCACAAGCGTCAGCTGCCCGCTGTAATCGCCGATATATCCCGTTCCGGCCCGGTCGATGTCATGCGGCTGATAGCTGTAATAGTCCTCCAGACCGATGTTGTTGCGGTACTGCACGACAAAGAATGGCCTCGCGTCGCCGTTCTCGAGGTTGCTGCTGGAAAAATTCGTGTTCGCACAGTTGCTGTAGGTCATGCTCCCTTCCGCGGAAGCCTGCAGGCATAGTCCGTAGTTCACGGAGGGGTCCTTATACCACTTGATGGCCTCGCGCGTGACGTCAAAGCCGCGGAATTGATCGGAGATGTCGACCGTTACAAAGTCCGTCACCGTGCCGCTTCGTTCCGGACAGTCGTTCCATGTGTGGTAGAGACACCAATATTCCTCGCTGCCCTGTGTCGTCGGCTCGTTGTCCATAAGAGCGTGCGCCGAGATATTCATCGCGCTCATTCCCACGTATGAATACGAAAACGCGTACAGACAGATCGAGCTTTGAACGATATAGCTGTTGTCCGGCAGAGACGGAAGATTATTTACGCGGACAAGCACGCGTGCATAGCTGCCATTGAACCAACCTATACACTCGGCAGTCCTCTGTCCGCCTGTCTCGCCAGGAAGCCATTGAAAGATCGATCCCGTCTCGATGTTGAAAAAGCCGCTGATCTCGACAGGGGGGTCGATCGTGACGGGGAATCGGCGCTCGGGGGCGTTGATCCATTCCTCGTCGGCGACAACGGAGAGCGCATAGGTCCCGTCGCCGTTGTCGTCCAGCTTGTACTGCACGGCTCCGCTTGACTCACCCGCCGCGTCGAACATGGTCCCGGCCGGCAGGAAGAACACACAGTCGCCCGCGCTGTCACGCAGCTCGATGCGGCCGCTTTCCAGCATGACCGGCGTCAGAGCGCCGGGGAAAAGCCTGAAACGGTAAACATACGCGTCCGCCCGTTCGTTGATGATGATGTCTTCCTTGAGCGCGCAGCTGTCCGTCGTGTAGGCGAGATCCGCGTTCCCGAACAGCCCGTCATAGGTCACGACAGAGGCGGTGTTTTTCGGCAGGATCGCGGTTTCCAAACTGCTCAGCACCGTCGTGTCCTTCACCTTTTCCAGCCGTCCCGCGACGGGGAGCTCGATCTCCTCGCCCTGAGCCGTAAAACGGCTTTGCGTTTGGGGATCCAGCGGTGTGAGCGATACCGTGTGCTCGCCGCAGGTGATGGAGGCCAGCCGCTCCGCGTCGCTCAGCAAAGCGAGGCTGATTTCCGTTTGGCCGTTCCTGTTCTTGTACGAGCGGCGGTCGACCGGGCCCTCCGGCGCGTTCCGGTCCTTCTTCGCCGCCAGGTACGCGTCAAGCCCCGCGTCGGCCGCTTCATGCGAAGGCGTGCCGTCCTCGTTATACAGCGCAAGGCTGTTGTCGATCTCCCGGTAAGTCCCCGTCTCGTCAAGATAATGAACGGGATACGCGTAAGTCACGGCAAGATTGCTGCCGTCGCTCATGTGAAAATGCTTCTCGGTCTGCGTCCTCTGTTCTGTCAACTCAAAGAGAACGTCGTCCGCCGTGTACTCGGAAAAATACCGCGTTTCCCGGGGCTCTTCCGTTTCCGACAGTTGTTTCTCCTCTGCCCAGATGACCGGCGGCTGCATCTGCAGCAAGAGAGCAAGCGCCAAAATCAAGGACAGAATTCTTTTGATGTTTTTTCTCATTTTTCCCTTTTTCCTATAGATTTGCCTTTCGTTTTGCCTTTCCTGACGTGAGATGATAACTGCTTATGCGGACTTCTCCTCCTCTTTTTTAGTATCCGGCCGGCGATATTATTATCTCAAAAGGCCCGTCCCTTTGTCAGGACAATGCGCAAGAAAAAACCGACACGGATAAAATCTCCGTGTCGGAAGGGCGGTTATGATCTTTTTCTCCCTTGCGTGGTTCTCGTTTTCCTTTCTCTTGGACAAGAGAAAGAGGAACGCCCTCCGGCAGCGCGGGATAATAAAAAGCGGCGGGCCGTGATCGGCCCGCCGCAGCTTTTTCGCTTGTTCACTTGTCCTCGCCGGAGAGGTCAAACTCCAGCGTCTCGCCGCACTTGGGGCAGACGATCGAACCGAGCTCAAGCGTGTCCTCGTCGAAGGTGATCTCCTCACCGCAGACGGGGCACTTGACGTCGTAGAGCACGCCGTCATAGCCAAGCTCTTCGTCCTCTTCCTCGTCCTCTTCCTCCTCGTCTCCGTCCGGAGGGAGATCCTCGTCCTCCTCGTCGGAGAAGCAGTCGAACTCGCAGTTTTTGCAGTCGCCGGTGCAGGTCTCGTCAACGAAGTCTTCCGGCCGGTCAAGGTCGCAGGTGATCTCCTCGAGGTAGCCCAGCTCGTCGCCGAACTCGTCGAGCGTGTCGGCGAAATCAAGCGCGCCGGACTGGAGATCCTCGATCTCGTGCGCCATGTCGCAGAGCAGGTCGTTCAGCGCGCCCCAGAGCTTCCCGTCGCGGGAATCGGGCTCGACGCCGAGGCCTTCGACAAGGCCTCTGAGGTACGCGGCTTTTTCAACGATCGTCATAGCGGGCTCCTCCTTTTTTCAGTCGGTGTGAAGCGTGCGGACGGTTTTCGGACAGCTTACTTCGCGCGCTCGAGATATTCGCCGGTGCGGGTGTCGACGCGGATCTTCTCGCCGCGCTCGATGAAGAGCGGGACCTTGATCTCGGCGCCGGTCTCGAGCGTCGCGGGTTTGGTGGCGTTGGTGGCGGTGTTGCCGGCAAAGCCGGGGTCGGTCTCGGTGACCTCGAGCACGACGAAGAAGGGAGGCTCGACGTTGTAGACCTTGCCCTTGTAGGAGTAGACCGTGCACTCCATGTTCTCCTTGACGAACTTGAAGTTGTCGCCGAGGACGGAAGCGTTGACGGGCTCCTGGTCATAGGTCTCGGGGTTCATGAAGTAGTACAGATCGCCGTCGTTGTAGAGATACTCCATCGTGACGCGGTCGACAGTCGCGTTCTCGAACTTGGCGGTGGGGTTGAAGGAAGTCTCGGTCACGGCGCCGGTGATGACGTTCTTCATCTTGGTGCGGACAAAAGCCGCGCCCTTGCCGGGCTTGACGTGCTGGAACTCGACGACCTGCATGACCTGACCGTCCATCTCAAAGGTAACGCCGTTTCTGAATTCGCCTGCAGTAATCATAAGGGAACCTCCCGATAAATAGTTTTATCTGTTGAAATGCTTTAGCTGATATATTTTACAGTATTCTCAATACTTTTGCAAGAGTTTTATTGCGCTCGGGCGGGATGAAACGTGAATCATAACCCAGAGGCATGAAAAATGGCAAAAAGGTTGCTTCCTTTCCAGCCGGTGTATAGTTTAAAAAGTTTCCAAGTTTATATTATCAAATAGTTGAAGGGGAAACAATCTCTTTTTCACAACAACGCCTGGTCAGCGTCCATTTTCTCTTTGCTCGTGCAAAGAGAAAATGGACAAAAAGAGAAAGCACGCCAGGGAAAGGGATTTCGATTTCCCTTCCCCTGGACCCCATCCTTGAATCGACAAAAGGAGGGGCCTGCGGGCCCCTCCTTTGATTCTCCCCGCAGGGAAAACAGGGGCGGCTATTGCCGCCCCTGCGGGGGAGGCTCGGCGGAGGCTGTCAGCTTCCAAGTTTGCACAACAGAGGGGTGATTCTTAAGAGGGGGTAACCCCCTCTTGAGGCGTTTCAATTAGGGAGAGT
>JAFSJZ010000063.1 GCA_017449185.1 Oscillospiraceae bacterium | reverse complement strand
TGGTGGAGAGTGGCGGACTCGAACCGTCGACCTTCCGCGTGTGAGGCGGACGCTCTAACCAGCTGAGCTAACCCTCCGAGGCTTGATTATGATACCATATCCCCACGCGCTTTTCAAGAGGAAATTTTCGCGTGCGTCGGGGGCGGCCGTTTCCGTCTTGCAATCCCCGAAAAGGCGTTGTAGAATAAAGGCAATTAAGGAGGGAGGAAAATCGATGGCACTGTTCAAACAGAAAACAAAAGCAACGCCCAAGCCGCCTTTCGACCCCGAAACGGAGGAGGCCGCGATCCGCTGCAGCATCTGCACGGGCGAGCAGGTAGCCGGCTTCCGCAACAAAACCACCGGGCATTTCCGTGAGGTGACGCTGCTCAGAGACGCGAAGGATCTGGACAACTTCAAGAAGGATTACGGCGTGAGCGACTGCAAAAAGATATTCTGACGCAATTCACATTTCGTCGAACAATTATTTACAGTTTAGCCATTGCTTGCCTGCGCATTGTGTTATAATGTGCCCAGTCAGACAAATACTAAACAAAAAAGGAGATCAGACAATGGATAACAACAACATCAACGATATCATGGCCAAGCTCAAAGAGCTGGTCAAGAAGGGCAACGTCTCCCGCATCGTCATCAGCAAGGACGACAAGGAGCTCGTCAACATTCCCGTGAACGTCGGCATCGTCGGCGGCGTGGTCGGTCTGGCCGCTGCGAAGTGGGTCGTGATCGCCGCTGTGCTCGCCACCGTCGGCTTCGGCTGCACCGTGCAGGTCATCAAGGAAGACGGCGAGGTTACCAATGTGTTCGGCAAGGAGCAGGCCGAGAAGGCCCGCAGCAAGGCCACCGAGATCGTCGAGGACGTCAAGGAGAAGTTCAATCTCGACGAGGTCGTCGAGAAGGCCACCGACGTTGTCAACGAGGTCAAGGAAAAGTTCAGCTTTGACGAGGTCGTCGACGCCACCGTCGAGGAGATCAAGGGCGAGGACGAGCCGAAGGAAGAGTAAATTCTATCTCCAAAGCAGCAAAAAACGAGGATGCAGATGCATCCTCGTTTTTTTGTCGTGGTCCGGCCTCAGCCGTAGACGTCGTTGGTGTCGACGAGCGCGATGTCCAGTTCCATCCTCTCTCCGTCGCGCAGGATAACAAAGTGCATCGTATCGCCCACGGAGAGCTTGTCCTTCATCTCGGAGAGCTCCGACGTGGCGCTGACGAGAGCTCCGTCGACCTCCATGATGACGTCTCCCGCGCGCAGACCCTTGGCCTTGGCGTCCGAGCCCTCGGACACCGAGACAACATACAGGCCTCCCTCGGCGGGCATTTTTTCGCCGTACTGTTCGCGCGCCTCATCCGGGATCATGCCGACCGTGATGCCGAGCGCGGGGCGGCCGCTGACGCTGCCCTCCTTCACGAGCAGATTGACGATCCTGACCACGGTGGCGGAGGGGATCGCGAAGCCGATGCCCTCGACGCTGGAATAGGAGGACATCATTTTCATATTGGTGATGCCGACCACCTGGCCGTACATGTTCAGCAGCGGGCCGCCGGAGTTGCCCTCGTTGATGGCCGTGTCGGTCTGCAGCAGATTCATGTTGTGGCCCTTGTAGTTGATGCCGCGCTCGATGCCGGAGATAATGCCGCGCGTGAGCGTGAGACGGTATTCCTCGCCCAGCGGATTGCCGATGGCGGCCACGCTGTCGCCCACTTCCAGCGCGGAGCTGTCGCCGAACACGGCGGGCGTGAGGCCGGAGGCCTCGATCTTCAGCACGGCGATATCGCTGATGGAGTCGGCGCCGACAAGCTTGGCCTCGCAGACGGAATCGTCTCCGAGCGTCACTGTGGCGCGGTCACAGTCGGCGATCACGTGGGTATTCGTCAGGATCAGACCGTCCTCGGAGAGGACGACGCCCGTGCCCCAGTTGTAACCGCTCTTTCCGTCGATATAGCCTGAGATCGCGACGATGCTCGCCGAGCAGCGGCGGTACAGCTCCTGCAGGCTCAGTTCCTCGCCCGCAGGGACGACGGTGCAGACAAATCCCTCGGGCAGATCCGTCTGTGCGATATTGATCGTCGTACGGCCGTCCTCGGTCGCAGTGTAGTAATTCTCAAAGAATTCCCGGAAATCATCCGGCAGCGTGTCGTCATCGTCGCGCGGGAGGAGGAACGGCCCGAAGCCGGAACCGGACGAGTCCTCGCTCCGGTCCGGATCGGCGGAGGCGCCCCGTCCCCCGTTCGGGAACAGCAGCGCCGAGCCTGTGATCAGTCCGATCACGATCAGGACCGCGATGGCCGCTTTGAGCCAGGCGCGCATCTTTTTTTTCGGTTTTTCCTCCCGTGCGGGCTCCTCCCGCTGCGGTGGAGCATACCAGCTGTCGGTTTCGTTGGCGTACCAATTGCTCATGGTTTATCCTTCTTTTTTTCATTCCGCGAGCGGAAGCGTAAAGACGAATTCCGTCACGCCGTCCTCACTTTTCACAGCGATATCCTCGTCGTGGCTGTTGATGATGGCCTTGACCAGATACAGTCCCAGTCCGACGCCGGACTTGTCGAGCGAGCGGGAGCGGTCGGATTTATGGAAGCGGTCAAAGATGAAGGGCAGATCGTCCGGCGGGATCGTCTCGCCGCGGTTGCGGACGGAGACGTAGGCTTTGCCGTCGTCCTTGTACAGTCTGATCGTGATGCAGCTTCCCTTCTCGGCAAATTTCACGGCGTTGTCGATCAGGTTGAAGATGACCTGCGTGATCCCGTCGCGGTCCGCGCGCACCATGATGTGCTTTTCGGGCAGCTGGGGATCGACGTCCAGATTTTTTTTCGTCGCGCGGCTCTCGAAGGAGAGCATGGTCTGAAGGATCAGCTCTGTGAGGTCGAAGACCGTGCGCTTGGCCGGATCGGCGGCGCGGTTACGCATCTGCGAGACGTCCAGCATCTCGCGCACGAGACGGGAGAGACGCTTGGTCTCGCCGCTGATGGAACGGAGGTATTTCTCCTCCTGCTCCTTGGGGATCGTACCGTCGAGAATGCCGTCGGCAAAGCCGGAGATCGTGGTCATAGGCGTGCGCAGCTCGTGGGAGATATTGGCGATGAACTCGCTTCTGCGCTCCTCGGCCTTTTCCAGAGAGTCCGCCATCGAGTTGAACGACTCGATCAGCGCGCCCATCTCGTCGGTGGGGTCCTCCACCTGCTTTACGCGTACGGAGAAGTCGCCCCGGGCAAACTTGCGCGAGGCCGCCGCCATCTCGTCGAGCGGCCGCGCCATGCGCTTGGAATAGAACAGGCTGATCACGAGCGCCAAGGCAAATACGCCCATGGCGACCAGGACCGCGATGCCCAGGAAGTTCTCCCACGCGCCGAACATATTAGCCGTTGCGCAGGTGACGAAGGCATAGCCGAGGAGGATCCCGTCCCGCCCTGTGATCGGCTGGGCCACGACGTAACGCTTTTCCCCGTACAGGTCGCCGAGCGTAGAGAACATCCGCAGCGTCCCGTTCGGGGAGAGCATCTCCGTCACGCTCTCCGGCAGCGTCTTGCCGAGATGATCACAGTCGGTGCGTTTGTCCGAGCAGCAGACGATCTCGCCCGTCTCGTCGATGACGAAGACGTGGTTGCCCGTGCTGTTGGAGATCGTGCTCAAGCTCATACCCAGAGACCAGGAACGCAGGCCGTCATGGTCGGCCACAGTGGAAGCCAGTCTTGCCGTCTCGGAGGCGCTGGAGGCCATCGTCGTCTGATAGTCGTTGATGACATAGCTGCGCGCGATGCCGATAAAAGCGATCGTCGTGAGAAGAAAGCTGACGGAAACGAGCGTGGCCGTGGCCACGAAGTTCCGCAGATAAACGCTCTTCATTACTCGTTCACTTCAAACTTGTAGCCGACGCCCCAGACCGTCTTGAGACACCACTTCTCGGACACGCCCTCGAGCTTTTCACGCAGACGCTTGATGTGCACGTCGACCGTGCGCGAGTCGCCGAAATAGTCAAATCCCCACACCTCGTCGAGCAGCTGGTTGCGCGTGAAGACGCGGTTGGGCGAGGAGGCGAGATGGAACAGCAGCTCCATCTCCTTGGGCGGCGTGTCGATCTTTTTCCCGTCCACGATCAGCTCGTAGGAATCGAGGTTGATCGTGAGCTTGTCGAAGTTCAGCTTCTTTTCCATCGGGCTCTCGCCGTCCTTGCGGCGCATAACGGCGTGGATGCGGGCGATCAGCTCCTTGATTTCGAAAGGCTTGGTGACATAGTCGTCCGCGCCCATCTCCAAGCCGCTGACCTTGTCGTTGGTCTCGCCCTTGGCGGTGAGCATAATGATCGGCACGGCGGATTTCTTGCGGATGTCACGGCAAATCTGCCAGCCGTCCTTGATCGGAAGCATGATGTCCAGCAGGACCACGTCGGGCTGAAAGAGATCAAAGCTGCTCTCGGCCTTGCCGCCGTCCGGCGCGATCATGACCTCAAAGCCGTCTTTGCCCAGATACAGGCGCAGCAGCTCGGCGATATTGCCGTCGTCCTCGACGATCAACGCTCTCTTGCTCATATTGCATACCTCCCGCTTGTTGAATCGAACCTTGGCAGTTTTTTATTATAGTACGATTATATCGCGGGCGAAAGAGCAAAGGTTAAGAAAATGTAAAACTATCGGCTGTTTTTTCTCTCTTCTTCCTTCTCCTGAAGGGCGCTGCAAAGCACATCGGCGCGGAGCAGCCAGTCGGCCGCGCAGGCCTCTGCCTGTTCCGTTTTGCGGTAGTGCTCGTCGCTGCGGAGCGCGAGCGCCTCCTCGACGCGGCGGAGATAGTCCCCCGTGTCCGCGGCGATCAGGACGCTTTGACAGCGGCGGCATTCCGCTGTGTCGCCCGCGACGACGGGCACGCCGAGCGCCATATACTCGAAAAGCTTGACGGGCGAGGCTGCGTCGCCCACCTCTCCCCGGCGAAAGGGCACAAGCAGTACGCTGCAGCGCCCGGCGTAGTCTTTGAGCGTTTCATAGGGCCGGGGGCCGAGAAAGACGACATTTTCCGCTCCGGCGAGCTCGCGGTCAAAGGAGCCGTCGTATTTCGCGCCGATGAGCAGCAGTGAAAAGCGCCCGTCCGCGGCGAGCGAGTACAGCGCCTCATAATCGAGCCAGCTGGCCAGCGCCCCGTAATAACAGAGGATCGGCTTTCCCTTTTGCAGCAGCGCGCGGAAACGCGCGTCCTCCGGGCAGGGGCCGAGGGAAGAAAACCAGGCGCAGTCCACACCGTTTTCCACGAGCAGCGCGTCCCTGCCGCGCCGCCGCGCGTCGTCCAGCAGGGCCTGCGAAGAGGTCGTTACGATCACCCGCCTGTCCTTCATCGCCCCCTCGCAGAGAGCGCGCGTACGGCGCGGCACGCAGCCTCCCCCGCTGATTTCGGGGCGGATCGCGTCGATATAGTCGTAGATCACGCCCCAGCCTGCCGCCGCATAGCGTTTGATCAGATCGGCCTTGAACGCACCCTCCGGTGAGGCGAGCATCACCCAACGCGGCCTTCCGCTCCCGACGGCGGCGTTTTCGATCTCCCGGCGCAGACGTCTCGCGCGGAGATTGACAAGCCACAGCCCCTCCCCCAGCTTTTCGGCTCCGCGCAGCTCTTCGTGGGCGGGAGAGGCCTCGTAGAGCACAAGACAGCCGCGTCTGCTCATTGCGCGGGCGAGCTGCTGGGCACGCTGAAAAAGCGGCGTGTGCCAGCCGAAGCTGCCGCGGCGCAGCACGAGCCGCTCATACTCTCCCGCGCGGATCTCTTCCAACAGCGCATCCACGGCGGCACGGTCTCCTTCGCGCGGGCCGAGACCGGCTTTCGCGCTTTGCAGCGCGCAGCGTGCAAGCAGCCGCGCCGTCTCGGCGGCGCCGTATTTGTCGATCAGGTTTTTGAGTTTGAACAGCATCTTCGATCCCTCTTTTTTAAGTAAACGCCGCATGAATCATCGTTTACTCAAAGAGTATCGGCTGAAAGCCCCGTGTATTATACGGTTTTGCCCGGGCAAACTAAGACGGAGGTGATCGACATGAACGAGAAACATAAGAGAAAGCTCCGGCGCGTGCTGGGCGTTTACGCCGTGAGCGCCTTCGCGGTGCTTGCGATCCTCGCCGCACTCTTCGCGGGGCATCTGCGGGACTTCCGCGCGGCGACACGCTATTCCTATGAACTGAGCTTCGAGCAGACGGCCGCGGCCGTGGACGCGCTCTCCGGCACGCTGGAGAAGTGCCGCTACGCCACAGGCGAGCTTTGTCACAGCCTCGCCTCAGAGGCATACGCGGAGGCCTGCGCGGCAAAATCGGCGCTCTCGACGCTGCCTTTTTCCACCGTGGAGATGGAACAGACCAAGGGTTTCCTCGGCACGGTCGGAGATTTTGTTCACGGCTTGTGTACGCGCAGCGGTGAGTTCTCCGACGATGAGCGCGCCGACATCCGGAGTCTCTCCGATACAGCGGCGGCCTATGGCGCGCTGGTGCAGGAGATGCGCAGCGCGCTCGGGCGAGGCGAGCTGCGGATGGACAGCCGCGAGAGACAGGTGCAGAACGTCCTGCCGGAGGACGGCACGCGGCTGCTCAGCGCCGACTTTCAGGACGCCGAGCAGAACTTCCCCGTCTGTGCCGAGCTGAAGACCTGCTCCTCAGCGGAAAGCACGGCGGCGGAGCAGTACGTCGATCCCGCGCCGGCGCGCGCCGCGGCTGCAAAGCTGCTGGGCGTGTCGGAGGAACTTCTGCGCGATGAATACGGCTATGCCGACGGCTCGGCCGCCTTCAGCCGCGGCACGGTCTCGGTGCGCGCCGACGCGGATCGGGCGCTGAGTCTGAACGATTCGCGCCTCGTCTCGGAGAGCCGCGTCAGCGATAAGCGCGCCGCGGAAAAGGCGCGGGAGTTTTTGAGCGCGGCAGGCTATGAGAGGATGAAAGAGACCTCCCGCCGCAAGAGCGGCAATGTGATGTATTTCAGCTTTGTCGGAATGCTCGGCGACGCGCTGTGCCGGGATTGCCGCGCCGAGGTCGGCGTCGCGCTGGACAACTGCGCGGTCTGTTCCTTCCGCGCGCCGGAGAGCATGCCAAAGGGCGAACTGACCTGGCCGCTCGATGAGGCGGCGGCGCAGGCCGCGCTGCCCTCTTCGCTCACGCCGCTCGGCAGCCGAAAGGTCGTTTTCAAGGGCATGCCCTGCTATGAGTTCGACTGCGCTGACGGAGAGCGGCAGGTGACAATCACCGTGGACGCGCAGTACGGACGGGAGCTCGCTGTCGAGGTCGAACACACGGCATAAAGAAAACGCTGTGCTTTTCAAGCACAGCGTTTTCTTTATTCATCCAATTTGAGGACTGCGAGAAAGGCTTCCGTGGGGATCTGGACAGTTCCCAACTGGCGCATCTTTTTCTTGCCCTCTTTCTGTTTTTCAAGCAGCTTCTTTTTTCGCGTGATGT
>JAFSJZ010000062.1 GCA_017449185.1 Oscillospiraceae bacterium | reverse complement strand
CGATTTGATGAAACAGGCCGCCTCGGTCATGCCGAGGGCTTTCATGGCCTCATACAGACCGTTGCCGATCAGTATGGTCTTGTTTTCGTCGCAGACGATGGCCTTTGTCTGCCCGAATTTCTCGACAGACCGCTTATATTCTGAAATCTGCTTGGCAGAGTGGAGCCGGACGTTTTTCGGGTTCGGCGTCAACTCTGCAAGCGGGATCATCGTAACATTCATGCGCCCACCCCCATAAGGAAGGATCGGGCGCTGGGAAGCCGCTCCGCAGCTTTGAGGATGATCGCCGGGTCGATCTCATAGACCTCGCGGTAGCCCTTCATGATATCCTGGCTGCAGAACTCCCGCTCCGGCCATGCGTGGGTGCCCTGCACCCAGCCGTCTTTCCAGCCGTAGATCGGCGGGAGCGGCAGTCCGTTGTAGCGGATATATCCGAGCAGCGCCTCATGGGGCCACGCCCGGAGGGGCGAAAAGCGGACCTCGCCGGTCTTTTTCCGAATATAACCGTCCGGGCCGCAGTTGTTCCCGTCAATCGTCCGGTGCCCCATAAGGAGCAAATCAAGGTGGTTATCGAAGAACATTTTGGTGAACGGCCCTCTCTGGCTGATCTGGTGCCAACGCTGCCCGACAATGCCCTCGGCAAAGATCAGGTTTTGATGGTGATAGAGCCAGTCCAGACCGTAGCCGGTGTGCATCATCACGACGCCCTCCGGCTTGTTCTTTTTTACCCACTCCACGAATGCGGGATAGTCCAGGTCGCAATAGGCGAAATACCCGGTGCGGATTCCGGCCCGCTCGCACAGGCTGGCAAGGACAATACTGTCCTTACCTGCGCTGTACGCGTAGGCGGCGCGTTTTCCGGCCGTGGCCGTCCGGATCTCCGCGAGGGCGGTGTCCGCGAAGCTCTTGACCTCCTCCGGGGAGATCAGCTCCTCGATATGCTCCCACGCCCTCTGCCAGTCCTCGTTTC
This sequence comes from Oscillospiraceae bacterium, assembly GCA_017449185.1. Taxonomy (GTDB): domain Bacteria; phylum Bacillota; class Clostridia; order Oscillospirales; family Oscillospiraceae; genus Limivicinus. The sequence continues at coordinate 28,486 of JAFSJZ010000062.1, read as the reverse complement.
GGCTGGTCTGTTTCCGTCCGAGCACCTGTTTCATGTCGTCGCCGCCTTTCGCTTCTCTCGAGCGTTCCAGACGATGGCGAACAGAATGCCTCCGGCCACAAAGTAGATCCGCACCGAGGCCATGAGCGTCCACATGCCCATGACGCCCAGGGGGATCAGTACGCTCCAAAAAGCAATCAGCCCCGCGTTCACCGCAAGGCCGACTTTCTTCCCGAAGGCGATATAGATGCTGTACATGGAGGAGGACAGGGTAGATGTTCCGATAATGGTGATCAGCACGGCCTTGACGATGTTCAGCGCCGGCGTGAACTTGGTCCATGCCAGCGGGAAGACGATCGCCATATAGATGCCGAAGAAGATGCCGCCCATGGTAAAGGCCCTCTTCACGTTGACCTTTGCCGTGCCGTCCTCGTTTTGGTCGTTGTAGGCCAGAATCTCGAAGAAGTAGGGATAGGTGAATGGGCCGGGCAGCAACAGGATCGCTTTCCAGATGCCGGTTTTCATCGGCTCCGCTTCGAGGCCGAGCGTGATCTGATTGACGGCACCGCCCGTGTGGAGCAGGGCCGCGACTGTGACAGCTGCGGCCATCAAATAGACGATGATCCAGCCGAAGCCGTCTGTCAGCACGTTCCGGATCATGCCGAAGCGAAGCAGGATGATAAGGAAAACGACGGCCAGCGCATAGGCCACATATTTGCCGAAGTCCGGCCCGAGCGCCGTGTCTGCGAAAACCGTCTGCATCCCGTTCACGGAAAGCCATGCCTGAAAGACGCACATAATGGCGCAGATGTATTCCATCACACGGGAGCGGAACACTTCACGCACCTTCGGGATTTTGCAGGCGACAGCGCCGAACAGGATGCAGGCCAGGACGTTGCCGATCACCCAGATCAGCGAGGGGATCGCGCCGTAGGTCTGCGTCATGGTGACGCCGTTCATCAGAGAGCCGATCCCCGCCCATGTGGCGGCGATGCTCAATGCGTAGTAGGTCTGCGGATTGCGGATAAACCTTTCTTTCAGTGTCTTCATTTGACACCCTCCTTTGTTTCGTCCGCCCATGTGGCGGCGATATTCAAAGGAGTTGCCATTTTTTACAGACTGCCCTCCTTCCGCATAAAAGTGAAGCACCCAGCGGCGAACTGGGTGCCTCGAATACGGATTCTGCGAGCATATCTATATCACACTTTTGGCGCGACATCAAGCGTCACGGCGCGTCACAGCGCGTCACGTCGATGCAACTTTACAAGGGCCAGTTTTCTTTTTGGGCTATATCCCACGTGGACAGGGGCTCCCTCTGGCCCGTGAAGTCCTCCAAGGCTTCCTCCGTACCGCATCTGTTGCAGATGTAAACCTTTGCCCTGCGGCTGAGTGCGTTCCGGATGGGGTCCTTATCCATCACCCAGCACCCGCACCGGGGGCAGGGAAACCGGAAGTCTCGCTGGCGTCGGGCGAAGCGCACGATCTTGTCTATGGCCTCGACCTCAGCTGTGAATTCTTTATAGCCCATCTGCCCGGCCCGCTCCATAGCATCGGAGGCGGCCTGCAGCTCTTCGGGCGTCCAGTCGCGGCTCATGCTGTCGCCTCCTCGATGGCAGAAATGGCTTCATCCAGACTGTCATAGGCGGTGTCCAGATTGTCGCAGGCCTCTTCAGCTTTCTCCAGTTTCTCGGTCATGCTTTCCGGGATGTTGTCGCGAGCTTCTTCCTCTTCCTCTTTGATGGTTTCGAGCTCCTCTTTCAGCGCTTCGAGTTGCTCCTTGATCTCGGCCAGGGACTTTCTGCGGACTCTGTTCATCATGTTCTCCTTTCAAAAACGACTGTGCCGCCACCGCTCGGCGGCCTCATCGATCGTTACAACATCAAAGGCTTCCTTGATCTGGCTGATCAGCTCTCGGATCTGATCGTCGGAGAGCCCGGCATCCTCGGCGGCAATGATCAAGTACCCGATACAGGCATCATTCTGCCAGATCTCCAGGGCGTTTTCCATGAAAGCGTAAAAGGCTTCATCCCCACGCTTTATGCACTTATCTCTGTACTGCTTAATAGTCACAATCTTCTTCCTCCTCTTCGTTGTCCTCTTCGTCCTCTTTGACCCGGTAATCGAACATATCCTCAGTGTTCGGCTTTTTCTTCAGATCGGGATTGCGCTCGATGAAATCAATGACCGCACGGCCCAGCAGTTCCATCCCTGCATCATAGAGCCTGTCCGAAGTGCAGCCCCACAGATCTTCGATCAGGGCGCGGACTTCATCATCACATACTGTCTGCAAATATCGGGCGGCAGGGTTGCAGGTCCATTTCCCGTACCCTACGCCGATATGATCTCCGTCGTTCCAGTTGCGGTACATGATACGGTTGATAGCTCTGGTGATCTCGCCGGCCACGGTGTCGGCCTTGCCATGCAGAGGAACAAGCTCCTGGAAAAGCTCGCACAGTTTCTTTTCGGTATCTGTCATGATCGTTTCCTTTCTCCCGGTCTTTGGCCCGGCCGGGAGGGCGTGACTATTATTCCTCGGTGAAGATCTCAATCGTCAGATCTTCGAATGCCTGGGCCAGCGCCGGAACAATGTCCTTGAAGTAGCGGCATTTGGCCTTGTTCAGCCGGATTGCCGTGATGCGCTGGAACGGACCGGCGTACTGGTTGCTGGTATAGCCGTCCTTCTTGTTGAGCCCGAGGCAGTTTTTCATGTGCTGCTTATCTGACCAGAAGCTCCACAAGGAGTAGACCTCGCGGCCGTTTTCCTCTCGCTCATAGAGCATAATCAGGCAGGCGTTCCCAGTGTAGAGATTGACGGTGTACTCGGTCTCTGTGCCGTCGCCCTCTTTCTGGAGGACCGTAGCCTCCCCGCATTTTTCGTCCCACTGCCAATGAAGTGCCATGTGTTTCTCCTTTCTGCCCTGCCATCGTCGGGTGGGGTAGGGCGGCTCCCCACGACAGGCCCGGGGCCTGTTTCGGCTTAATCTGTGGTATGATCGCAGGAATCGCGAATATCCTGCAAGTAGACCTCTTTGCCTCGGATTTCGTCGATCTTCCACCCAGCGCGATTGAGCATCCCCCATACATGGCTGTGCGCCTGATCGTAAGAATACGCAGCGATATAGTGCTCTGACGTGTCGTGCAGGGGCGGCTCCATGAACCGCTCGCGGGTCGCCTTGACAGTAAACTTGTAGATGCACATTTCTAATCCTTTCTGCCCTCGTGACCTCCGGGGCGGGTGTGGTATCAATAGCCCTGCTTTCTGTCGAATTCATCAAGGACCGCTTTGAGCTTGTCGTGGAGGTCGGCCCACTTCTTTCCGGTTTCTCCGCTCTCCTTGGCGGAGATTGAACATGCGGTGCATGCAATAAGCAGATCGCAGAGCTCGATCCTTTTGATCTTCACGGTTACGGTCTTCTGGTTCAGCGGTGTTTCAAACATCCTCGTTCCCTCCTTAGTTGATCTTGATGGTCAGATAGCCGGTGCCATCCTGCCAAACTTTGATTTCCTTCTTGCCTCTGGCTGTGAGCATTGCCTCGGCTCTGGCGACGAACTTCTTGCCGAAGTACCATTCGGTGAGGCTCTTGGTGGTGTAAGCGTGGTTGGTTTTGTAGGTGATCTCCATTTCTTTTCTCCTTGCTTTCTTTATCGTTATCGGCTATACTCTCTTTTGAGAGAGGGGGCGGCGGTTTCCCACCGCCCCGGCCGACTCACTTTCGTTTGTCGGTGCCCTGCTTGATCTTTGCTGGTCTTATCGTGATCGTGATCCGGTCTGCCAACTCGGGATGATCACTTAAGATCTTCAAGAGGTCTTGCAGGGCCTCTTTCGTTTTTTCGTCCGTTTCTCTCACCTCCTTTCTGTACCCTATATTACACTAATTCGTGTCGTTTGTCAATACTTATTTTACACTTTTTCGTGTTTTTTGAAAAAAATATTTGACAAGTGACATTTATGCGTGTATAATCCGTAGTTACAGAAGGGGGTGCATGAATGGCAAAGATCACCGTGGGAGAAAAGTTCCGTATCATCATGTCCAGGCGCGACATTAACATGACGAAACTGGCCGAACTCACCGGCCAGTCCCGGCAGAATTTGAGCAATAAGTTCGCCCGTGGAAACTTCACCGAGGATGATATTGAGAAGATCGCCCAGGCTATGGGCTGTGAGGTCGATTTTCGTTTCATCCTCCCGGATGGTACGGAGGTATAAAACCCCATAAACGCAAAAAAGCGCAGGCAGCCGAGTGAACGACTACCTGCGCTCTTTCATTTGCGAGGCTTCGGGAAGTTGGCCCTCATTTGGTCTGTTTCCAGCACCAGGATTTCACCGACTTCACAATTCAGCGCCCGACATATCTTGTCGAGCTTTTCCAACGAGATATTGTCCGTCATTTCATGGTACATCTCGTTGATGGTCGCGGCTCTGATGCCCGTTTCCTGTGCGAGCCTCGCTTGCGTCCACCGGCGTTCGCCGAGCCGGGCGGACAGGAGAATCCGTATCATAGATGGCCACTCCTTTTCTGCGGAAAATTCTACCGCAATACAGTAAAGATTTGGCGATTTTGGAAGATAAAACCGCCATATCGAAAGATTATTGCGGAAATCCGCAAGGGGAAAGGAGGGGACCGGGGGCGATAAAAGCAGAAAAAGCAAGAGGCCAGTCGCATTAGACTGACCTCTTGCTGTCTCTGGGATATGTTACCGAGAAGAAACGCTTGTAAAAGCGGTGTTCTCGACGGTAGAAATTGGTGCGCGAGGCGGGACTTGAACCCGCACGCCCGGAGTGAGCACTAGAACCTGAATCTAGCGAGTCTGCCAATTCCACCACTCGCGCATTTGGAAGCTTTGTTATCATAGCACCCGCGCCCGCGCTTGTCAAGAAAAAAATCACCGTACGGGCGCATCTGCTGGGCGGGGCCGGGTGGGAAGGGGGCGCCGCGGAACTTCCCTTTGCAATCTGCGGTGAATCGTGTTATAGTTTTTTCGGAAAGGGTGAGAAAAACCATGACTATTTCGCGTCCTCTTTTGAAAAACAACGCCAAGGTCATCATCCGCACAGCCAGGCCCTCGATCCTCACGGCGGGGCTGATCTTTCTCGCTGTCTCGATCTTGCTCGGCTTTCTCAGCAGCTCCGTGCTGGGCGTCAACATGACGGCGGACGACCTTCGCCAGTACATGAACTACTATCTCAACGGCGACTATCAGGCGCTCATCCGTCTGAGCGAGAGCATGACGCCGCCCGCCACGGCTTATCTGCTGAACCTGCTGATCCAGGCGGTGCTCTACATCGTCGGCGCCGGCTTTCTGATCTTCATCCTCAACACGGTGAATAGCGCCGGCGCGGTCTACGGCAACCTGCTCGACGGTTTCGGACTGGCGGCGAAGCTGATCCTGCTTGCGCTGCTCGAGGGGCTGTTCATCTTCCTGTGGTCACTGCTTTTTCTCATCCCGGGCATCATCGCCGTCTATCGCTATCGCATGGCGAAATTCCTGCTGCTCGATCACCCGGAGATGGGTGTGACGGACTGCATCCGCGTCAGCAAGCAGATGATGAAAGGGCACAAGTGGGAATGCTTTGTGCTGGACCTGAGCTTTCTCGGCTGGCGGATCCTTGCCGCGATCCCCTATATCGGCTACGCCGTGTCGGTCTGGACGATCCCCTACATCAACACGACCTATGTGCTTTACTATATGGCGCTCGCGGGCAAGCCCGTGACCGTCGGCCCCGCGCCCGGCGCGAATCCGTATGTATGAAAAAAAGCAGACCCTTTCGGGTCTGCTTTTTTCATATACTTTTCAGTAGATCATCGAGAAATGCTCGGGCTTGGGCTTGTAGTGCACGCCCGAGACCAGCCCGACCGCGGCGAAGAGCGTGACCATCGACGAGCCGCCGTATGAGAAGAAAGGCAGCGGGATACCGATAACGGGCGTGACGCCGATGCACATGCCGATGTTGATAAAGGTCTGGAACGCGAGCGCGCCGGCGACGCCGATGCAGATGAGCATATCGTACATACGCCCCGCGTGCAGCCCGACCCAGACGCAGCGGATGATAATGACCGTCAGGATGAGAATGACCGCGATGCAGGCGATCATGCCCAGATGCTCGCCGATGCTGGCGAAGATGAAGTCGGTGTGCTTGCCGGTGAAGACCGTGGCGCGGTGGTCGGCCTCGGCGCCTGTCATCCGCCCGGCCATCAGGGAATAGCGGCTCTGCGTGGTCTGCCAGGTGATGCCCCAGCCGTCGGGGTCGATGCTCTTGTCGTAAGGAGCGATCAGACGCTGCTTCTGATAATCCTTGAGAAAATAGTTCCACAGGATCGGGATGACCGCCGCGACGGCCGCGCCGCCGATGGCGAACCAGTAGAGCTTGACGCCCGCGGCGAAGAACATCAGCAGGAACAGCGCCAGGATGATCGTGCCGCTGCCGAGGTCGTCGCCGACGACGACGATCATGCCGAAGACGATGACGAAGTGCGCCGCGATCTGCACGACGGAGGTAAATGCGTTGATGTCCTTGTGTTCCTTCAGATAGGTCATCTGCTTGGCGGAGACGATGATGTAGAAGACCTTGACGATCTCGGAGGGCTGCACGCTGATGCCCGCGAAACGGATCCAGCTGCGGCTGCCGCTTTCACCTTCGGAGCCGAAGATGACCAGCGCGACCATCAGCGCGACGTTGATCACGCACAGCCAGCGCCACTGGGCGCCGAGGATGTCCGCGTCGATGACCGTGAAGATCACGAAGGCGCCTACGCCCACAACGATCGAGAAGATCTGGACAATGACGTTCTTGGTGGGGCTGATGATAACGCCGCCGGCCTGCATCCCGAGCGTAGCGATATACACGGCGTACACGCTGAAGCAGGCGCAGGAGAAGCAGAGCGCGAAAAGGAGCATGTCTGCCCGCTTGAAGAAGTCTTTTATATAGAAAACGACCTTTTTGATCGTGCTCACTGTCCTTTCGTGAAAAAAAGCCGAAACGAAACTTTGGTACGGCGGATATTTTAGCACAGATTTGCTCTTTACGCAAGCCGTCGCACAGTGATATAATAAGCGCGCAGGCGAGCGCTTATTATGTTGGATTTCAAGTCGTTTTTCTCGCCGCTTTCGCGGCAACCGAAAAACATGACATTTTTTCCATACGCGTTTGCGTATGGAAAAAAGGCGCCCGGCAAGAAGGATTTCTGTTGATGGCCGTGTATCATTCCAAAAGTGAATCCGAGACCGAGGCGATCGGCGCGGCTTTCGCCCGCGATCTCCCCGGCGGGACGGTCGTGGCGATGTACGGCGAGCTCGGCGCGGGCAAGACGGCCTTCGTGCGCGGCATGGCCCGCGGCATGGGCATCAACTGCCGTGTCTCGAGCCCGACCTTTACGATCGTCAACGAGTATGCGGGCGAGCGGGAGCTCATCCACTTTGACATGTACCGCCTCTCCTCCGCGGACGAGCTTTTCGACATCGGGTGGGAGGATTACCTCGCCCGCGGCGCGGTCTGCGCCGTGGAGTGGAGCGAGAACGTCTCCGACGCCTTCTTCGGCGACGAGATCGTCGTGCGCATCGAGAAGATCGGCGAGGACGAGCGTCTCATCACGATCGGGGAGGATGCGCCATGCTGATCCTTGCTTTCGAATCCTCCGCGAAGCCCGCCTCCGCCGCGCTTGTGCGCGACGGGAAGCTGCTTGCGCAGAGCCTGCAGGTCAGCGCGCTGACGCACAGCCGCACGCTGCTGCCGATGGCCGAGGATCTGCTGAAGAACACCGGCGTGTCGCTCGGCGAGGTCGACGCCTTTGCCGTAGCGCACGGTCCCGGCTCCTTTACCGGCATCCGCATCGGCGTATCCACGGTCAAGGGTCTGTGCTGGGGCGCGGAAAAGCCCTGCGTCGGCGTCTCGACGCTCGAAGCGATGGCCTGGCACGGTCTGGCCGCGGGCGGCCTGATCTGTCCCGTGATGGACGCGCGCCGCGCACAGGTGTACAACGCTCTCTTCCGCATCGAGGAGGGAAGGCCCGTCCGGCTCTGTCCCGACCGGGCGATCGCGCTCGAAGAGCTGGCGGAAGAGCTGCGCGCCCTCGGTGAGAGCGCGTTCCTCGTCGGCGACGGCGCGTCTCCGGCGAAGGAATACTTCGACGCGCACGCCGTGGCCTGCCGTCTCGCGCCGGACGGCCTCGTCTGGCAGGACGCCTGGGGCGTGGCCATGGCCGCGCAGGACAAGCCCCTGATCTCCGGCGCCGAGCTGCTGCCGGTCTATCTGCGGCTGTCTCAGGCCGAACGCGAGCGCCAGGCAAGAATGGAACAGGAAAAGGGATGACCGCATGCTCTTGGCTTCCCCTTGAGGGTAGCGCAGCGGCGCTCTTGTGGCTTCCCCTTGAGGGGAAGCTGGCACGGCGCGTCTCACGCAAGCGCCGTGACTGATGAGGTGGGAAAAACCTTGTCCACCTCATCCGGCCTCGGCTTCGCTCGGCCACCTTCCCCTCAAGGGGAAGGCTATAAGGAAAGCATCCTCATCCGGCCTCGGCTTCGCTCGGCCACCTGTCCGCCTTGCCGCAATTGCCGTTTCCGGGCCTCGGCATAAAGCCTTGGCCCGCAAAGCGGCGCGGCTGCAGAAATTCCGGCTTTGCTTTTTTCCGCCACCGGCGGCGCAAAGCCGCAATTCCCCAGAGGGGAAGGCTATAAGGAATTGTTTATTACAAATTAAAAGGAGATAGATCGAAAAATGAGCAAGGTATGTGTATTTGACCACCCGCTGATCCAGCACAAGCTGTCCATCCTGCGCGACGAGAACACCAGCGTCAAGGAATTCCGCGAGCTCGTCTCCGAGATCGCCATGCTGATGTGCTACGAGGCGACACGCGACCTGCCCCTGGAGGAGATCGACGTGCAGACGCCCGTGGCCATGGCCAAATGCCGCCGCATCGCCGGCAAGAAGCTCGCCGTCGTTCCCATCCTCCGCGCGGGCCTGGGCATGGTGGACGGCATGGTCAGCATGATGCCCAACGTCAAGGTCGGCCACATCGGCCTCTTCCGCGACCCCGATACCAAGCTGCCCGTGCGGTATTACTACAAGATGCCCGCCGACATCGCCGAGCGCGACGTCATCGTCGTCGACCCGATGCTCGCCACCGGCGGCTCGGCCTCCGCGGCGATCGACTTTCTCAAGCAGGACGGCGTGAAGCACATCAAGCTCATGTCCATCATCGGCGCGCCCGAGGGTGTGAAGAAGATGCAGGAGGATCACCCCGACGTCGACATCTTCGTCGCCGCGCTGGACGATCACCTCAACAGCAACGCCTACATCGTTCCCGGCCTGGGCGACGCGGGCGACCGTATCTTCGGCACCAAGTAAGTTCCTTTGACAGTAAAAAAGACCCTTCCCCACGGGAAGGGTCTTTTTGCGTTTACTCAGCCCGCTGCCGTCTGCGCGAGCGGGATCCGCTTGGCCACGACGACGAAGCGTCCGTCCGCGGTGTAGTGGCTGCAGGTGGAGAGCACCAGCAGCTCGTCGCCGTATCGGGCCCTCACGCCGGTGTCATACAGCGCCGCGGCCATGACCTGATCGAGGTACTCGTTGAAAACGTCCTCGTCGCTGAGATCGAAATACTCGTAAAAGCGAAAGCCCTCCTCGTAATCCATGTACAGGCGGCTGTAAAAGCAGGCCATCACGGCATATTCCCGCTCCTCGAACACGGTGTCGAAGCGAAAAACGGGGTTTTCGCGCCAACAGTCCTCGTCCTCATACTGCGGCAGGCGGCCGAAGACGGTCTTGTTGTTCATCAGATGGCCGTAGACCAGATAATAGTTCCCGTCGGCGGGGCAGCGCCCGTCGATGAACGGGATCCCGCTGTCGGAATACTTGCCGTAAAAATCCCGGTTCAGATAGTACTCCGAGCGCGTCGGCGCGTACATGATCGGATAATCGATCCCCAGCCCCTCGATGGTGAGCCAGCCGAAAAACTCGCTGTTCATGTCGTGGAGCTGCGCAAATTTCGCCAGCGGGACCTTTCCGCTCTCCGGCGCGGGCGCGTCCGTCTCCTCTCCCGCCGGGCCGGCGGGCGGAGCGGAGGTCGGCGTCGGCGCGGTTTCGGCGCTTTGCGCGACGATGGCGGAGAGCTCTTCAAAGCCCTTTTTGTCCCGATAGTCGGAGGACAGATCCCGGACCAGGCGAAAGCCGGCATAGCAGAACGTGATGAACAGCAGCGCCGTGATCAGCGGATAGATCCACTCCCGGCGCCGCCTGTTTTTTTCTTTCCGTCGCTTCTGTTCCATCTTGCTTCCCTTATGCGCAGAGGCGGGATCGCTCCCGCCCCTGTGTTCGAAACATGCCTTAATGTCTGCCGTAATAGCGCCGTTTTTTGATCAGCACGGCCGCGCCCATGCCCATCGCGGTGAGACCCGTCAGAGCGGCCCACAGCGCGGTATGGCGCGTGTCGCCGGTGGCCGGCGAGCGGGGATCCGCCTTGACGGTCAGGCCCGTCGTGACTGATGAGGTGGAAGTAATTCTCGTCCACCTCATCCGGCCTCGACTTCGCTCGGCCACCTTCCCCTCAAGGGGAAGGTTTTTTAATACCTCATCCGGCCCAGTATGCGCACTGTCGCGGCTTCCCCTCAAGGGGAAGGCTTTCCTTTCTGACGCAGACGCCTCAAAAGCTCAGTCTTATTCGAAACCCTGCTGTTTGCACCAGATGTCCATGACCATGTCCACCGGCAGATGCTTGACCAGTCTCACCTGCCGGCGCACCGGCGCGCCGAGGATCGAGACGGTCTTTTTCTTTTTCAGATCCGCCATCGCCTGCGCGGCCACCTCCTCGGGGCCGTACCAGCGGTCGACGTAGCGGATGTACTCGTCGTGGCTCGCGTGCTGCTGGAACTCGGTTTTGATCCAGCCGGGGCAGACGCACATCACGTGGATCCCGCGGGGGCGCAGCTCGCGGCCGATCGCGCGCGAGAGCGCGAGCACATAGCTCTTCGACGCGCCGTAGACCGCCTGATAGGGCACGGGCTGCCACGAGGAGTTCGAGCCCATGTTGACGATGCTGCCGCCGCTGCGCAAGTACGGCAGGCTCATGTGGCACATGGCCGTCAGCGCGAGGGCGTTCAGCTTCGCGCTGTGCAGGAGCTTGTCGAGCTCCTTCTCCGCAAAGGGGCCGAACACGCCGCAGCCCGCCGCGTTGACGAGCAGCGCGATCTCGGGCTTTTCCCGTTCGAGCAGCGCCGCGTAGGCGGCAAGGTCTTCGTCCGAGGCGAGGTCGAGCGCCACGGGCCGGATCGGATTGCGGCACTTGCCTTTCAGCTCCTCCAGGCGCTCGGCGCGGCGGGCGATCACCCAGATCTCGTCGAAGCGGTATTCCCTGTCCGCGGCATAGACGAGCTCGCGCCCGATGCCGGAGGACGCGCCCGTGATCACGGCGATCGTCATCTCTGTTCCTTCCCTCTCAAAAACGCGCGGATCAGCTCCGCGATCTTGAGACTGTGCACGATGTAGGAGCCGTGCCCCTCGCCCGGCAGGATCTTCATCTCCGCGCCGGGGATCGCCGCGGCGATGTGCCGCGTCTCCCACTCCGGGATCAGATCGGCGCTGCCCGCGAGCACAAGCGTCCGCGCCCGGATCGAGGAAAGCTCCGCGTCCGTGATCTGCGGCTCGTTGAGCATGAGCTTGATCTTCTTGTCCCTCGTGACCACGCGCAGTACCGCGATCAGCGCCCGCAGCCAGCCCTTGACGGCTTTCGGCGAGGTGTTCGCGCCGCTGACGATCAGCGTGGTGATGCGCTCGGTCTGCGGCGCGGCCATCAGACCGATGATCCCGCCGTCGGAAAAGCCGTAGAACACGGCGTCGCGCAGGTCGAGCGCCTCTAAAAAGGCGACGACGTCCGCGGCCATGTCGGCGTAGTGCAGCTCCGGCGTGTCGGTGCTCCGGCCGTGGCAGCGCGAGTCGAGACAGTAGACGGCATAGCGCGCCGACAGACTGACCGCGGCCTTGTCGAAGATCGTGTGATCCTCGCCGTTGCCGTGCACCATCACGATCGGGCGGCCTTCGCCCCGTTTTTCATAGAAAAGGCTGACGCCGTTGACTTCCGCGATCATTGTTTGTCCCCCATTTCATAGAAGCGCTGCGGGATGTGGCAGTACCCGCCCGGGTTCTTCTCGAGATACTTCTGATGGTACTCCTCCGCGGAGAAGAAGTTCTTCAACGGCTCGCACAGCACGGCGAGCGGCCTGCCCGCCTTTGCCTCTTCGCGCGCGAAGACCTTTTTGATCTCCGGCAGCTGCGCCTCGTCGGTATAGAACACGCCCGTGCGGTACTGCACGCCCATGTCCATGCCCTGGCGGTTATAGCTCAGCGGGTCGATGACCAGAAAGTAAAAGTCCAGCAGCTTTTCCAGCCCGATCACGCTCTCGTCATACTCGACCAGCACGGTCTCGGCGTGGCCGGAAGAGGCGCAGACCTCCTGATAGCTCGGTGCGAAGTCCGGGCCGTTGGCGTAGCCGACCTCGGTGCGCTCGACTCCGGCGAACTGGTCGAGGAACTTCTGCAGTCCCCAGAAGCAGCCGCCCGCCAAATAGATCGTTTGCATGGCTTCCTCCTTTAAAAACTGATATCCGGCGTGTTGTCCCGCTGATAGGAGCACCAGTCGCCGTTCTCGATCAGCTCCTCGCGCGCGAGCACTTCCAGCAGCTCGTCCGTCTGCCCTCGCATCGTGAGCTGGTCGGCCATCTTTTCATAAAAACGCGCCATTTTGTCGTGGTCGGACAGCGAGCGCGGCAGCGACTGCTTGCCGTAATAGCTCGCGATGAACAGCGTGGCGGCCGACAGGCTTCCCAGCGCGATCTTCAGCAGCGTGCGGAACAGCTCGACGTTCCCGACCGCAAAGACGGGGCGGAAGACCAGCCCGCCGCAGACAAGCTCGAAGAACACGGCCGCGACGTAGAGCGTCACGCTCACGATCAGCGTCGTGCGTACGACGCGCTCGGAGAGGCGCGCGCTGCGCCTTGCCTTCTTCCCCGCGCCGCGATGGTACTGCAGCTGGCCCTCCACCCAACAGAGGCGGATATCGTGCTCACCCGGCGGCGGCACGCCGAGGCCAAGGGCGCACAGCGCGGCCAGGATCCAGGCCGTTTCGTCCTGTTCTCTCCAGCTCAGCAGCTCCGCGGCGTCGACGCCGCTGCCCGCGTAGCGCAGATAGGCCTGCACCCGCAGACATTCGGCCAGCGCGCGGTATTCGATATAGCGCCGGTGGCAGGCCTCGCGCCGCGCATAGCGCAGCGTCAGCGTCGCGGCGAGAAGCATCGCGCCGCAGACAAGGATCATCCAGATCGCCTGCGCCTCGTCGTAGAGCAGAAAGGCCATCGTCAGCACCGTGCCCTCCGCCGCGAGCGCCATCAGCAGCCGCCGATAGAGTGCGGAAAAGCGCAGACTGAGCGTGTCGGCCGCGTTGTGCAGCCGCTCGAGGCAGTCCAGCACGCCGTCGTCCCGCCCATCCGGCGGGAGGATGCTCCCGCTCGTATCCAGGGGCGCGGCAAGAGCGTTGAACTCATCCGTTTTCCGCAGCATCTCCTCCGTCGCCTCGCGGCTGCCGAGGAAGCGCAGCTCGCCCGCAGGCTTCTCCGTTCGGTCCCCGCGTGGGGTGAAAACATGGATCACGGCTTCGTTTCTGCCGGAGCGCAGGGCCGCGCCTCTGGCGGGACTGTATGCGCCGCGCAGAGAAAAGCTCACCGTCTCCGCCGTGCCGCAGCCGCCCTCCGTCGGCTTGCCGCCGTCCCAGAGCGCGAGCAGGATGTGGCTGTGCGCCGAGATGTACACGCCCGCCTGCCGATAGAAATAATCCCTGTCCGGGTCCTCCGGCACGGCCTCCGTCGGCGGCACGGTGAACACGCGCTCGGCCCGGGCGCAGTGGCGGGCAAAGCCCGCGAGCTCCCCGGGTGCGAAGCCCTTTTCGTATTCCTCCCGCTCCATCGGCAGCGCGGCCAGCAGCGGCCAGCCCAGCTCCTCGGCGACGTCCGCACAGAGCTGGTCGGCGCCGGCGGCGAGGCTGCTCAGCAGCACGAAGGGCGTATGCGGACAGCGTGCGGCGAGGGCGGTCAATTCCTTTTTCACGGCTGCGTACAGCGCCGGACGGTCGCCCTCATGCAGCTCGCGGTGGCCGGAAACGCCCACCACGACGGGGATCGTGTTACTTCCGTTCATAGATCGCCATCCCGATCCGGTCGCAGAGCGCGGGGATGTTGCGCACCGCGTCGCGGTCATAGTCCTTGATCTCTTCACTGAGCTCTTCGTAAGGCACGAGATAGGGCGAGCGCTTGTTTTTCACGTCGTGCTCCCCCGGTGTCCAGCCGCGAGAAATGCGCTCGGCCATCCACTGCTCGTGCTCGTGCTCGGCGAGCATTTCAAGCTGTTCGTCGCTGAAGGAGCGGATCGCACCTTTCCCGCCCTTTGCCCGCAGCTCGCAGCCGAGCAGCTCCAGCTTGTCGTAGATGCCCTGGGCCTGCCGCAGGTTGCTGTATTTCAAATCGTCCGGCAGACTGGAAAAATCGGGGAAGGCCAGCGGCCTCTCCGGGTGGTCGCTGAGCTGCTTTTCGTTGTAGCGTGCGTGGATCGCGATGGCCAGCAGCTCGAGGTCGCGCAGCAGCGGCCGCGCTGAGAACTCCCGCAGCTGCGGCGTGAGCGCGGCGAAGGCGTCGAGCGATTCGGCGTCCACGTCAAAGCCCACGGGGAAGATCGCGTCCAGGCCCAGCAGCGAGTGCAGCAGCTCCTTCTTCTCGGCGCAGAAGGTATCCGGCAGGCGGCCCTTGCGCGTGACGTAGGTCGCGGCGAGATAGTCCTCCCGCAGCGAGAGGTTCACCGTGTCGGCCAGCGTGAAGGTGCGCGTGAGGATGCCGTGTGCCTCGCGGTTCCACTCCTGCAGCTCGTCGCAGAGGATCAGCAGGAAGGCGATCGGGTTGTCCTCCGCCTTCATGGGGCCGAGGGAAAAGGCGTCCTTCTGCAGCACGTTGCGGTAATAGTTGTGCAGGAAGATCGCCGTGGCGCTGTCGACGACCGGCCAGTAAAAGCGCTGCGGATCCTCCTCCGCGCGCTGCATGGCGTAGCCGTACCACTTGAGGATGATGAGCGCGCTGTAATAGCCGTGGTCGATGAAGCCCGAGGCCGCCATGTCGTCGACGAAACGGTTGAGCGCGGCCTTGGTCTGCTCGAGATCCGTGCCGAAGCAGCGGTGGATGCGGTGGGCGATCAGATCCAGCGGCGTGAGCAGGTCGATGTACGAGCAGCTCTCATAGGCGTCATAGAACGCGCGCGTGAAGCTGCGCTTCGGCACGAGCTCGCAGATGTGGTTGAGCTCGGAAAAGTTCTCATAGCGGATCTGCGCCCTGACCTTGACCTCGTCGCCGTCGGCGTCGGCCACCATGCGGATGAAGCGGTTGATCTGGTGCCCGACGATCTCGACAGGGTAGCCCACGTCGTGGAACAGCGCCGCGACGCCCCAGCGGAAGAAGAATTCCTCGTACTTCGTATCCCAGGCGGCGGCAAAGCCCTCCTCCGGGACCGCCGCGGCGAAGGCGGCGCGGTACTGCGCATTTTTCTCCCAGATCGCGAGGCCGCAGAGGAAGACGTTGACCGCGTGGATGAAGTGGTCGCGCTGCTTGTCGATGAGGGTCGCGGCCGTGGCCTCGTAATTGCGCAGCACGTCCACGAGGTCGACGAAGGGGTCGCTCTTGCCGGGCAGCGTGATGCGGTAGCTGTCAAAGAAGGCGCGGTAGACGGCAAAGGCGTTCTCCTGCGTCTCGCTCTCGAGGAAGCGGCGCACCGCCTCGGCGATATAGGCCTTGTAGCTGTGGCCGTTGTCGCGGTCCTCGCGCAGCTCGAGCGCGGCGAAGAATCCTTCGGTAAACTGCGATAAATTGCTCATGGCTTCCGCTCCTCCTTACCAGATCTCCAGCTCGAAGGGCAGATCCTGCCCGTCCAGGCTGGCGATCGCCGCTCTCATCTCTCCGTTGACGGTCACGCGCCGCAGAGTCGGCAGCTCCAGAAGCGGCGTGAGATCCGTCACGGCAGTATCGGCGATGTTCAGTTCCTCAAGCTCCGTGAGGTTCTGCACGCCCTGCAGCGAGCTCACCGGGCAGCCCCAGAGATCCACGACGCGCAGACTCTGCAGCGTAAAGAGCGCGGAGGCGTCCGTCAGCTCGCCGCACAGGTTGATCCGGGCCGTCTCGAGCGCGTCGAGACCCTGGACGCCCTCGAGATCGTGCAGCGCCTGGCAAACGATCTGCAGCTCCTGCAGCTCGGACAGGGCGGAGAGCTCCGGCAGCGCCGTCAGCGTGCCGGGCTCGATCGGCGTCTCCTCGCCGGTATCCCGGTCGACGAGGACGGGGACGTCGCGCCCCTTCTCATCCATGCGGAACGCTATGTCGACATATCTCGGGTCCACCGAGACGTCGCCCGCGAGGCAGAGCTGCCGGACACTGCGCAGCAGCGCCTTCGGCAGCGTGTCCAGCTCGCCGAGCGAGAGCAGGATCTGCTCGCCGTCGTAGGCCACCCAACCGTCCTCAGGGTATTCGATCTCATACTCCCGGACGGCGCCGAGCTCGACGAGCTCCTCCGCCTGTTCCGCGAGCTGCGGCCCGACCGTCAGCTTTTCGCCCTCGAGACGGCGCAGCGGCGTCAGATCGCGCAGCTGCTCCTGATCGACGAGCGAGATCTCGTGATAGTGCCAGCCCTCGGGTTTTCCGTCAAGGAAATGCAGATCCGTCAGGACCTCGACGCCCTCGAGCTTCAGGGTAGCAAACTCCATGCTCTCCAGCGCGGGCAGCGAGTAGACGTGCGCGAGCGTCAGGCTGTTGATGCTCGCTCCCTCCAGCGCGCTCCAGTCCGTCAGACGGGGACAGCCGGTGATCCGCAGGCCGAGCGCGTCGTTCTGCGAAAAGGTCGGCAGTTTTTCCAGCCCGTTCAGGCTCGTAAGATACGGCAGGTCATAGAGCTGCAGATCCCGGATGGACAGGGCCGGCATCCCGCTCAGATCGTACAGATCGCCGTACCAGATCTCCAAGCTCTCTGTCACCTCCGGCAGCGCCGCAAGATCGAGGCCGCGGCATTCGTGGAAATGCAGGCGCCTCACGCTCACGCCCTGCAGCGCGTCGAGCACGGGGGCAACGTTGCCGTCGTGGGGGTTGACGTGAAGCCCGTCATAGCTCCGGAAATGGCCCAGCGCGGAATAATCGCGGATCGGGCCGGAGAACGCGAGGGACATCTCCCTGTCCGCCGGCAGGGCGCTGAGAAAGTCCAGATCGGGCAGATCGACGTCAAAGAGCTCGATCGTATGCAGCTCCGGCAGCGAGGCCAGGAAGGAGGCGTCCGAGAACTGATAGCAGCCCCAGATGTGAAAATGCTCCAGCGCCGTGCAGCCGTCGATGGGCGAGAAGTCACGGATGTTCGGGCAGCTGTCGATCGACAGTTCCTTCAGCGAGCCGAGCGTCCGCACGCCGGAAATATCCCGCAGTTCCAGCTCTTTGAGTTCCAGCGTCTCGAGGCGCGGCAGCGTCCCGAGCGCCGAGGCGTCCTGCAGACCGCGCAGGTCCTCGAGCGTCAGCGTCTTGAGATTCGGCAGCCCGGTGAGGCAGTCCAGGTCCCGCAGCGTCGGGAGATGTTTCAAGGTCAGTTCCTCGAGGGCGGGGCAGCTTTTCAGTCCCGAGAGGTCCAGCTCCAACGGTTCTCTCCCATAGCCGAAGCTGGCATATTCCAGCGCCGGCGGCGAGCAGGCGGAGAGATCGGCCTTTTGGAGAAAGTCGAACTCCATCACCACCGAATCCAGCCGCTCACAGCTTGTCAGCGGGGAATAGTCCTCGACCGGACAGCGGAAATTGCCGAAATAATCCAGCGAGCTGCCGCTCAGGCCGCTGATGTCGGTGATCTTGCTGTCGATGATCTGCATCCAGCTCAGATGCTCCAGTCCGCTCAGATCCGGCAGCGAGCCCGCGTCCGCCAGCACGATGATCAGGCCCTCCATGTTGGGCATCAGCCGCAGGACCTCCCAGTCCGCCACATCCCATTCGGACGCGTAGATCCGATGTCCGTCCTCGTGGCTGGTCCAGTGCATGCCGTCTTCTTCCATGCTGCGGTTGGGAAAGATCGTGTAGGTCTTCTCGCTCTCGTCCTCCCGCAGCGGATAAAAACCGTCGGAGACGATATAGACATAGCGGATCTCGGCAAGATCCTCCGCGCTCAGGCCGTAGCGCTCCTGCGCAAAGGCCAGTACGGCCTCGTCGGCGTTCGGCTCGGTCTTTCCGGGCGCGTTCGCCCGCCAGATCCAGACGGCAGCGCCGAGGATCAGCAGGGCGGCCGCCGCGATCAGCAGGCGCGAGAGCTTCGGCGAGACGCTCTTTTTTTGAAAGGCTTCGGCCGAGGCCACGCGCGAGGCGATCTCCTCCGCCGTGCGGCCCTGCGAGGCGATCGCGTTCTTCGCGATCAGCGCGGCCTTGACCAGCTCCGGCTGCGCTGCGCCGTCGAGATCGACGGGGATGATTTCGCGCCCCGCGCTCTCGAGCGCGAAGAAGCGCTCCTGCAGCCCCCCGTCCGCGGCGAAGGCCGCCGAGAGGAACAGCAGAACGGGCGCGGTTTTATTGCTCTCGTCCGCGACGGCAAAGCCCTTTTGCCGCAGCGCGTCCAGAATGGGCTGCGCCCTCTCCCGGTCCGCCTCGCAAAGGAGCGCTGTGATCTGTTTGCTCATGTCGTCTCCTCCTATTTCACCAGGATCACGTCAAACGACGCGGAGTCGTTCCATTGCAGGGGGATCATGTCCGCGCTCACGGTGACGGTGCGCAGCGAGCGCATCGCTTCGAGCGCTGTGAGATCGCGCGCCGCGCCGTGTTCGAGATGCAGGATCTCCAGGCTCGGCTGCGCGCCGAGCGCGCCGAGATCATCCGCCGCCGTGCCGGCGAGAGACAGCTCCCGCAGCAGGGTCAGAGAGGAGAGCGCGCCGAGCGATCCCACCGGCTGGCGGATCAGCGCGAGAGCGTCGAGATAGGGCATGCGCCCGATCACGCTCAGGTCAGAGACCTTGCCCTCGGCAACCTTCGCGCCGTTCACGCGGGCGTTTCCTTCGTCGTCAAAGCTCACATTTGCCAGAGACTTGAGCGTCATGTTCCCGCAGAAATACAGCTCCGTGATCTCCGGCAGATCGTGAAGCAGAACGTCCTCTCCATCGTCTTTTCCCAACACGCTGCGCACCGCTTTCTCCTGCTGCGCGTCGGGAAAGGAGACCGGGAACATGCTCTCCCACTGGCCGGGGTCGATCGACGGCGTAGGGCTGGGAGACGGCGTCTCGATCGCGGGGGTCGGGCTGAGCTCCGGCGCGCTCTCCGGCGCCCAGGGAAGGCGGATCATGCCGCTCAGAACGCCGTATACCGCGTCGATCGTCAGCGCGAAGAACAAAAGCGAAGCGGCAAGGCCGAGGCGATCCCAGCGAAAGTCCTCCAGCGGGCGGCGGAAAAAGCTTCTTCCGACCGCGCCGGAAGAGAGGACCTCTTCCGCGCGCTCCTGCGCGCCGGGCGCAGCGGCCAGGACGAGGCACTCCCTCAGCATCCCGGCCCACTCTCCGTTCGGCTCCGCGTCGTCCAGCGGCAGCACCAGCACCCGCTTGCGCTGTTTCAGAGCCGCCCGGATCTCGCTGAGACAGTTGGACGAGGCCATCGCGCTCTCAGAGCGGAAGAAGATCACCGCGGTGCTCATGCGCATGTGCTGCTCGATATTCTTCGGCCAGTCGCTTCCCGCGGGGATGCCCTCGTCGTACCAGACGCGGCAGCGCCGCTCGTGCAGCAGACGGATCGTGTCGACGACCTCGTCCGACTGTCGGTGCGAATAGCTGACGAAGAGATAGGGGCGTTTGCCCTCGTAAGGCTTGAAAAATCTGCTCATTTCACGCTTCCTCCGTACAGGACGACGGTGTAGCCTTCATCGAGCAGCCACAGCGCGTCGGGCGCGAGCTCCTGCGGGATTTCCACGCGCGTGAGCGATGAGAGCAGCGCAAGCTCTTCTCCGTCCGTCGGCAGCTCTTTGAGGCGGAGCGCTTCGACGCCTTCTATGTTCTCCTCCGTGATTGCGCCTCCGCCGACGGCCGTGCGCACCGCCGCGCGCAGCGCAGCGTCCTCGATGCGGACGGTGTCGTTCTGTTCCGCCGTCGGGGCGATCCGACCGAAGGCGCGGCCGCCGAGCAGCACCAGCGCAAGCGCCAACACGCTGACGACGGCCAGCACGGCGGCGATTTTGACATAGGGCGGCGGGACGCGGCGCCCTTCGCCGATGAGCTCCTGCGAGAAGCCCTCGCAGCGTACGAGCGCCTCCTCCAGCGCAGAAGCTTTGCGGTATACGCGTCTGCTGATATGCTGCACGCCTTCCGTGAAGCCGAAGGACAGGGCGCTGACGTCCCCGTCGGCGTCGATGCAAAGGATCGGCAGACCGCGATCCCGGCAATAGAGCCCGGCGTTTTTAAAATCCGTATCCTCGCGCGCTGCGGCCGAGAGATAGGCCACGACCAGCGCGGCGCCGCTCATGCGGCTCTCGCGCACCCTGCGCTCATCAAGACCGCGCGGCTTGCCGAGACTGTACCACACGCGCGTTCCGCGCGCGGCCATCCGCTCGATCAGCGGCCGGACGCGGGCGGCGTCGGCGTCGGAAAAGCAGAAAAAGAGGTAAGGATCCTCTCCCATGTAGGCCGGGAACCGTTTTGTCCAGGAATCGCACATGTCCATCCTCCCTCTCCGACGCATAGTACCTTCTCTGCCAATTTAAAGTATAACACGCCCCTGTTCAAATTGCTACCGCATTTCCGCCCTTTTCGTCTGTTTTTCGCTCCCGAAGAGCAGGAACAGAGGCGGAAACCGCCTTTGCAGAGAGGTGGTTTCCGCTTCTGCCGCGCCCCGATTCGCAAGCGGGCGAACAGGCCTTGAAAACAAAATCGCAAAAAGCTTCAAATACTTGCAGCAGTAAGGATTCGGGCTTGACAAGCGCGTGGGGAAACGTTATTCTGAAAGAGTGGGGACAAGGGCCCCGAAGACTAAAAAAAGGAGGAAACGTCATGGACGACGGAAGCAGTACCGGCGCTTTAGCAGGCCGAAGTAGCAACCGGAAACGCGCTCACGGCGTTTCCGTCTTCTGAATACCGTTTCGGCCTGTGCGTCGGAACTTCCCGATCTGGACAAATCTATCCAAAGGAGGAAGAGACCGATGACTGTGCAGAACACACGCTTTGAAAAGACCTTTCGTACCCTTCTCGACGAAAAGAAATATCAGACCGTCAAGGACGTACTGGTGACGATGGAGCCGGCAGACATCGCCGCCGTGCTCGAGGAGCTCGGCGAGGAGCGCATGCCCCTGCTGTTCCGCCTGCTGCCCAAGGAGGCCGCGGCGGAAACCTTTGCCGAGCTTGAGAGCGATTACCAGGAGCTGCTGATCCGCGGCTTCTCCGACCGAGAGCTGCATGAGATCGTCAACGAGCTGTACGTGGACGACGCGGCGGATCTCGTCGACGAGATGCCCGCCAACGTCGTCAAGCGCATCCTCGACCAGGCGGATCCGCAGATGCGCAGAGAGATCAACGAGATCCTGCGCTACCCCGAGAACTCCGCCGGATCGATCATGACGACCGAGTACGTCTCGCTGCGGCCGAGCATGACTGTGGCGGAGGCGATCGCGCGCATCCGCAAAACAGGCGTGGACAAGGAGACCATCTACACCTGCTATGTCACGGAGGGGCGCAAGCTTCTCGGCGCGGTCTCCGTCAAGGACCTGCTTCTCGCAAGCGACGACGAGACGCCCGTGTCGAAGCTGATGGACGAGAACGTGATCTCCGTGACTACCCAGACCGACCAGGAAGAAGTTGCCAAAATGCTCTCGAAGTACAACTTCCTGGCGCTGCCCGTTGTGGACACGGACGGGCGGATGGTCGGTATCGTTACCTTCGACGACGCGATGGACGTTATCGTGGAAGAGACCACGGAGGACATCGAGAAGATGGCCGGTATGCTCCCCTCGGAGAAGACCTATCTTCGCTCGTCGCCCTGGGATCTTTTCAAACACCGCATCCCCTGGCTGGCGCTGCTGATGATCTCGGCCACCTTTACGGGGCTGATCATCACGGGCTTTGAAAACGCGCTGGCCGCGCAGGTCGTGCTGACGGCCTTCATTCCGATGCTGATGGACACGGGCGGCAACTCCGGCTCGCAGGCCTCGGTCACGATCATCCGCGCGCTGAGCCTGGGCGAGCTGGACTTCTCCGACGCGCCGAGGGTCGTGTGGAAAGAGATCCGCACCGCCGCGCTGTGCGGCTTCGCCCTGGCGGCGCTGTGCTTCGTGAAGATCATGCTCTTCGACCGTCTGCTGCTGGGCAACGGGGACATCACGCTGCTGACCGCTTTCGTCGTCTGCTTCACGATGGCAATGACGGTGCTGATGGCCAAGATCGTCGGCTGTGCGCTGCCGCTGGCGGCCAAGCGTCTGGGCTTCGACCCGGCCGTCATGGCGAGTCCCTTCATCACGACGATCGTCGACGCGCTCTCGCTGCTGGTCTACTTCGGGATCGCGAGCGCCCTGCTGTTTTAGGAAAACACCGCGCAGACTGCTGCGCGGTGTTTTCTGTTTCTTCACAAAAAGTTTACCGTTTCCCGACTGGACGGATCGGGAAATCCGTGCTATGATACGCGCTCTGAAAGGAGGGATCCCATGTCCCGACTCCTTCACAGGGAAAACGACGAGCCCTGGGTGCTGCCGCATCTGGGCCAGCGCATCGTCAAAACGACCGTCGCCGTTTTCCTGTGTCTGATGTTCTACTATCTGCGCGGCTACCGCGGGCAGGACATGCCCACCGAGGCCGCGATCACCGCCATCATCTGCATGCAGCCCTATGTGCGCGACACGGGCACCTATGCCCTCCGCCGCTTTATCGGCACGCTCATCGGCGCCTTCTGGGGCCTGATCCTCCTGCTGCTGCTCAACGACTTTCCCGTGCTCGGGCAGAGCGTGCTGCTGCTCTACGCGATGATGGCCGCGGGCGTGCTGCTCTCGCTCTACAGCGCGGTGTTCGTGCGCATGCCGGACGCGGCGGGCCTGGCCTCGATCGTGTTTCTGTGCATCGTGATCGCCTTTCCCGACATCGAAAACCCGCTGCACCAGGCGGCGCACCGCATCCTGGACGTGTTCGTCGGCACGACGGTGGCCACGGCCGTGAACGTCTTCCGTCTGCCGCGCACAAAGCGCCGCGACCTGGTGTTCTTCGTGCGCAGCCGCGATCTCGTGCCCGACCGCTTTTCCCAGCTCTCGTCCACGGCACTGATGCAGCTGAACTACCTCTACAACGACGGGGCCCGCGTCTGTCTGATGAGCGAGCACGCGCCGGCTTTCTTCTCGCTGCAGATGGGCGGGGTAAAGCTCTCCGCGCCGCTGATCGTCATGGACGGCGCGGCCGTCTACGACGCGAACGAGAACCGTTATCTCCAGGCCGTCACGATCCCGCCGGAGGACTCCGCGCCCGTGCGCGCAAAGCTCGAGGCGCTGGGCGTGAGCTATTTTACTTATACGATCCATCACGACAAGACCTGCGTGTTCCACACCGGGGAATACCGCGACGAGGAGCGCATCGTGCTCGAGCGCATGCGGCGCTCGCCCTACCGCAGTTATCTCGACGGCGAGATCTACGAGCCGGAGGAGATCGTCTACTTCAAGATCATCGCCCACGCTGCGCAGATCGGCGAGATCGAATACAGCCTGCGCACGGTGCTGCCCAAGGGAAAGCTGCGCCGCGTCGTCCGTCCCCAGCAGGGCGGAGAGGATCTCGCCGCGCTGTACATCTACGCCCACGGCGCGACGATGGAGCAGGCGCAGAAGCGGCTTGCGGAGATGCTGCGCGGGGACGGCGAGGAACTGACGCCCGTCTCCGTCCGCCTGAGGGCCGGCTACCGCTCTGAGCGCGACGCGATCCATCTGCTGCATCTCGTCGCGGAGGCCTATGAGCCGCCGCTGCTCTTCGGACGGAAGAATCCCAAACGCGAGATCGTGGGCTGAAAATCAAAACAAAAGACGTGAGCGAAGGCTCACGTCTTTTGTTTTATGCTTTTGAGGCCGCTTTCAGTTCCTTGATCAGTTTGATCTGCACCGGCATGCGCTCGGAGCGGCGGAAGCTCTTTTCCATCAGCTCGGCAAGCGCGGCGGCGTCCTGCGGCGTCAGGGACGCGATCAGCGGCTGCGTCAGACCCTGGACGGCGATGAGCATCCAGTAGGCCGCGCGTGGCTCGCGGAAGGTCAGCGGTGCGGTGTACACGTAAGCCATCTCATCCCGGACGGCGGCGCTGGACGCACCGGAGGAGGTGAGCTCCTCGAGGTAGCTGCGCAGCGCGGCGGCAAAGCGCTCGTGACAGGGATCGTCCGAGAGTCCGCCCTTTGTGCCGAACCAGCCCGCGCCGGGCCGGAGATTGCGCGCGGCAGTCTCGACTTCAGCGAGATAGTTCTCATACAGCGCGCGCAGGCGCGCGCTCGGCTTCCGTGTCTCAGGCAAAGGGATTCTCCGTCGGGTAGGGCAGGCACTTGGGCTGATTGTAGCCGATGTCGCCTACGCCGAGGTATTTGAAGACCTCGAAGAGCGCCTTGCCGTAATGGCCGAAGGCCACCGCGCCGTGGTGCGGGAAGCGCTTCTCGATCAGCACATGGCGGTAGAAGCGGCCCATCTCCTTGATGGCAAACACACCGATGCCGCCGAAGGAGGTCGTCGCGACGGGCAGTACTTCGCCCTCGGCGATGTAGGAGCGCAGCTTGCCCTCGCTGTCGCACTGCAGACGGAAGAAGGTGATCTCGCCGGGGGCGATGTCGCCCTCGAGCGTGCCGCGGGTGAAGTCAGGGTCGGAGCCGGCCGGCTCGAGCAGACGGTGCTGGATGAGCTGGTACTTCACGGCGCGGTCGGCGCACATCTTGCAGGACGGCGTGTTGCCGCAGTGGAAGCCCATGAAGGTGTCGGTGAGGCTGTAATCATACTTGCCCTTGATCTGCGCTTCCCACATCTCGGCGGGGACGGAGTTGTTGATGTCGAGGATCGTGACCGCGTCGAGAGAGATGCAGGCGCCGATATACTCGGACAGAGCGCCGTAGATGTCGACCTCGCAGCTCACGGGGATGCCGCGCGAAGCCAGGCGGGAGTTGACGTAGCAGGGCTCGAAGCCGAACTGCTCCGTGAAGGCTGGCCAGCACTTGTCTGCGAAGGCCACGTACTTGCGCACGCCCTTGTGCTCCTCCGCCCAGTCGAGCAGCGTCAGCTCAAACTGCGCCGTGCGCTCGAGCATATCGGGGAAGTACTTGCCCTCGCCCATCTCCTTGGCCATGTCCGCACAGATGTCCTTGATGCGCGGATCGTCCTTATGGGCCTTGTAGGCGACGAGCAGGTCGAGCTCGGAGTTCTCCTCGATCTCGACGCCCAGCTCGTAGAGGCCCTTGATCGGCGCGTTGCAGGCGAAAAAGTCCTGCGGGCGCGGACCGAAGGTGATGATCTTGAGGTTCTTCACGCCGATGATCGCGCGGGCGATCGGGATGAAGTCGCGGATCATGGGGCCGAGCTCGCCGGCGCGGCCGACGGGATATTCGGGGATATAGCCCTTGAGGTGGCGCATGCCGAGGTTGTACGAGCAGTTGAGCATGCCGCAGTAGGCGTCGCCGCGGCCGTTGATCAGGTCGCCGTCGCCCTCGGCGGCCGCCACGAACATGCAGGGGCCGTCAAAATATTTCGCAATCAGCGTCTCGGGCGTCTCGGGGCCGAAGTTGCCGAGGAACACGACCAGCGCGTTGCAGCCGGCAGCTTTTACGTCCTCAACGGCCTTGAGCATGTCCTTCTCGTTTTCCACTGTCACGGGGCACTCGTACAGGCCGCCGCGGCACTGCTTCACAATGGCTTCGCGCCGGGCGATGGACAGACCGATGGGGAAACAGTCGCGGGATACGGCGATGATGCCGAGCTTTACTTCGGGGATGTTGCTCATCATGATTACAGGTCCTCCTTGATGTCGATATTCACGCCATTGAGACCGATGTGCGCGCCGTTGCCGGCCTCCCTGGACTCCGGATGCGCCAGCAGCCACTTGTTGCGCGCGGTCATCCAGCGGTCCTCTTCGCACTTCGGCTCAAAGACGGGCTTGTCCGTGTTGGTGCCCTTGGGCAGCGCGACCGCCACGCGGAAGCCGCAGCAGGGGCAGGTATGGCAGGGGGCGTAGTGCAGCGTGGTGGCCCACACCTCGACCGGGAGGCCCTTCGGCACGCGGAAGGCTTTGACCTTCGCCGTGTCGAGCACGCCGTCCTCGATCTCGTCCTGTTTGGCCAGCAGCAGGATGAAGTCCTTCGTGCCGATATTCACTTCGCTGTCGCGATGGTACTCGAGACAGTTGAGGCGCGTGTTGTAGCCCCAGCACATGCCGAGCTGGATCGGCATGCCACCGTAGGCGCGGTCGGCGAGCTCGCCGAAGATCGCGCAGTCCTCGAGACTGTCGATGCCGGGACGGTAAGCCGTGCCGCTCTCGGGCATAGGGATCTTCTCCATGGCCGCGAGGAGCTCGGCGGTGTCATAGCCCTCGAGGATCTTGCCGTAGGCTTTGAATTCCGGGTCCTTGACAGAATAGATCTTCATATGCTTCCCCCTTTACTGGATCTCCGGAAACAGCTCTTTGAGCGCCGGATAGATCTTTCGGAACTGCTGATAGCGCTGCTCGTAGCGCGCGGTCAGGGCGGGATCGGGCTCGGTGGACGAGGAGAGCTCGACAAGCGCGTCGGCGGCCGCCTGTACGCTGTCGAACACGCCGCAGCCGACCATCGCGAGCATCGCGCCGCCGTAGCCGGGGCCCTGCTCGGTCTTGACCATGTCGAGCGGGATACCCAGGACGTTGGCGAAGATTTTCCGCCAGAGCGGGGACTTCGCCCCGCCGCCGCAGATGCGGCTGCGTGGGATGGCGATGCCGAGCGATTTCGCGATCTCGAAGCTGTCGCGGATCGCGAAGGCCACGCCCTCGAGCACGGCCTGCACCAGGTCGGAGCGCGTGGAGTCCATCGTCATGCCGACGAAGGTGCCGCGGGCGTTCACGTCGTTGATCGGGCTGCGCTCGCCCATGAGATAGGGCAGAAAGAACACATGGTTGTTCCCGAGCTTCTCGTCCGTGATGTCCGCCTGCTCGGCGGCGTAGTCCGAGGTGCCGAGGATGTCTTCGCACAGCCACTTGTTGCAGCTGGCCGCCGAGAGCATGCAGGCCATCAGATGCCAGCCGCCGTCGGCGTGGGCAAAGGCGTGGAGCGCGTTGTGGGGATCCACGCCGAATTTTTTTGAAGAGATGAAGAGCGTGCCGGAGGTTCCGAGCGAGAGATTGCAGCCGCCCTCGCCGACGACGCCCGTGCCGACCGCCGCCGCGGCGTTGTCACCCGCGCCGGCCACAACCGCGCACTCACGCGGGAGGCCCAGCGCGTCGGAGACGGAGCCCCGGATCGGGCCGATGACCTCGTAGCTCTCGAAGAGAGTGGGCATCTGCTCGTCCTTCAAACCGCAGATATCCATCATTTCCTTCGACCAGCGCTTGTGCTCGACGTCCAGCAGCAGCATGCCCGAGGCGTCGGAGTAATCGCAGCTGTGCACGCCGGTGAGACGGTAGTTGATATAGTCCTTGGGCAGCATGATCTTCGCGATGCGCGCGAAGTTCCCGGGCTCGTTTTTGCGCATCCACAGGAGCTTGGGCGCCGTGAAGCCCGCAAAGGCGATGTTCGCCGTCATCGCGGAGAGCTTCTCCTTCCCGACGACGCTGTTGAGGTATTCGACCTCCTCGCCGGTGCGCCCGTCGTTCCAGAGGATGGCCGGACGGATCACGCGGTCCTGTGCGTCGAGCGCGACGAGACCGTGCATCTGCCCGCCCACGCCGATTCCGCAGACGCCGGATCTGTCGATATGCTCCGTCAGCTCCAGAACGCCGTTCTGCACGGCCTTCCACCAGTCTTCCGGGTTCTGTTCGGACCAGCCGGGCTGCGGGAAGAAAAGCGGATACTCCTTTGTAACTTCGCCCACGATCTGTCCCAGCTCGTCGACGAGCAAAAGCTTGACTGCCGAGGTGCCGAGATCAATGCCGATAAAGTGTTTGATAGAGATCACCTCCGGATCGTTGTTTGTGTTTTATGCCGCCCCGCCGGGCCCCCCGTCTCCGTGCTCCGCGCTTTCTCTGTCCGCCGCTGCGTCGCGCTCGCGGCGATAACGCAGAAAGCTGTAGACGCCGAAGCCCAGGCCGGCGGCCATAAAGCCGGGGCCGCAGAGCCAGGCCAGCGTCGGAGAGAGGGTCGAGGCGCCGACGAGCCAGGCGCGGAAGAGATCAAAGCCGAGGTAGATGAGATAAGCCGAGACGGCCGCGCGCAGCGCGAAAAGATTGACCGAGCGGCTGCCTGAGCCGGATCGGTTTTTCCCGTTATCGTCCATATTTTCTCCTCTTCTCCGCGTGCGGCAGGCCGCGGCGGACGGCTGTACGCAAT
>JAFSJZ010000007.1 GCA_017449185.1 Oscillospiraceae bacterium | reverse complement strand
GAGACGCCCTACGCCAACGCGCAGTTCCTGCTGTTCCTCGTGGCCGTGCTCAAGGCCGTGGACGAGTATCAGGGCCTGCTGCGCCTGGGCGTGGCGACGGCCGGCAACGACCACCGTCTCGGCGCGAACGAGGCGCCGCCCGCCGTCATCTCGGTGTTCCTCGGCGACGAGCTCTCCGCCGTGCTCGACGCAATCGAGAACGACAGTCCCTATGCCGGCACGGAAAAGCGCCGCCTGCGTCTCGGCGCGGACGTGCTGCCCCGCTTCAACCGCGACACGACCGACCGCAACCGCACCTCGCCCTTCGCCTTCACGGGCAACAAGTTCGAGTTCCGCATGGTCGGCTCGGCCGATTCGATCTCCTGCGCGAACATCATGCTCAACTCCGCCGTCGCGGAGGCGCTGCGCCAGTTCGCCGACGCGCTCGAGGGCGCGGGAGACGACTTCGACGGCCGCCTGCACGACCTGATCCGCGACAATATCCTTGCGCACAAGCGCATCCTCTTCAACGGCAACGGCTATGACGAGGCCTGGATCCGCGAGGCCACCGAGGTCCGCGGCCTGCTGAACCTGCGCACGACGCCCGAGGCGATGCAGGCGGTGCTGCATCCGGAGAACATCGAGATGCTGACGCGCCACGGCGTGTTCACCGAGGCGGAGATCCGCTCGCGCTACGAGATCTCGCTGGAGAACTACGTGCGCACCGTACACATCGAGGCGCTGACCATGGTCGACATGGCCCGCCGCGAGATCCTGCCCGCCGTCGCGCGCTATGTGGGAGATCTTTCCCGCGAATACAGCGAAACCAAGAAGGCCGAGCCGGGGCTCTCCTGCCGCTATGAGGAAAAACAGCTCCGCCGTCTCGGCGCGCTGCTCGACAAGATCGACGAGGCCGTGGACGCGATCGAGGCGCGCGCGGAGGCAGCGGGGGAGGATATGACGAAGGAAGCCTTCCGCATCCGCGACGAGGTCATCCCCGCGATGGACGCGCTGCGCGCGCTCTGCGACGAGGCGGAGACCCTCACCGCCGCGAGCTACTGGCCCTTCCCGACCTACGGCGAGCTGCTCTTCGGGGTCTGATTTCAACAGAAAGAAGGAATACGGAAAACCATGTGCGGCATTGTCGGATTCACCGGGGCGCGCAGCGCCGCGCCCATCCT
Organism: Oscillospiraceae bacterium; assembly: GCA_017449185.1. Classification (GTDB taxonomy): domain Bacteria; phylum Bacillota; class Clostridia; order Oscillospirales; family Oscillospiraceae; genus Limivicinus. Next base: position 25,266 of record JAFSJZ010000007.1, on the reverse strand, counting down.
GCTCAAGGGATTGAGCCGCCTCGAATACCGCGGCTACGACTCGGCGGGCATCGCCGTGCTCGACAGCGGCGTGATCGACGTGGAGAAAGTCAGCGGGCGCATCGCCCGTCTGTGTGAAAAGACAAAGGACGGCGCGGCCGTCCCCGGCGTGATCGGCATCGGCCACACCCGCTGGGCCACCCACGGCGCGCCGACGGACCTCAACGCCCATCCGCACCTGTCCAACGACGGGCGCTTCGCCATCGTCCACAACGGCATCATCGAAAACTACCTGAGCCTGCGCGAGGAGCTGATCGCGGACGGCTATGTGTTCCAAAGCGAGACCGATACGGAGACCGTCGTGCATCTGCTGGAGATGTACTACGACGGCGACGTGCTCACCGCTGTCAGAAAAACCGCCGCGCGGCTCGAGGGCTCCTACGCGCTCGGCATCCTCTGCACGGACGCGCCGGACACGCTCTGGGTCGTGCGGGAAAAGAGCCCGCTGATCCTCGGCCTCGGCGTGGGCGAGAACTTCTTCGCCTCGGACGTGACCGCGCTCGTGTCCCACACGAAGAACGTGATCTACCTCGAGGACGGGGAGATCGCGGCCATCACGCCGCAGCGCGCCATCGTCTACGACTGCACGGGGCGGGAGATCCGAAAGGACGTCAGCCGCGTGAGCTGGGACGTCGAGGCTGCGGAAAAGGGCGGCTATGAGCACTTCATGCTCAAGGAGATCATGGAGCAGCCCGCCGCTGTCCGCGCCGCGCTTGCGCCGCGCATCCATGACGGGCAGATCCGGCTCGACGACTTTGAGCTGACGACGGAGGAGCTGCGCGGGATCAACAAGATCATCATCACGGCCTGCGGCTCGGCCTATTATGCCGGCTGCTCGGGCCGCTACGGCATCGAGCGGCTCTGCCGCATCCCGGTGGAGGTGGAGCTTGCCAGCGAGCTGCGCTACGCCGACCCGATGGTGGACGAGCACACGCTGGTGCTCGTGATCTCGCAGAGCGGAGAGACGGCCGACACGATCGCCGCGCTGAAGGAATGCCGCAGCCGCGGCGCGAAGATCCTCGGCATCGTCAACGTCGTGGGCAGCACGATCGCCAAGCTCGCCGACCACACGCTCTACACCTGGGCGGGGCCGGAGATCGCCGTCGCGACGACCAAGGGCTTCACGACGCAGCTGGCGGTGCTGTACCTCTTTGCCGTGTACGCCTCCGAGAAGCTCGGATACATCGACGATGGCCGCCGCGCCGCGCTGATCCATGAGCTGATGGAGCTGCCCAAACGCATCCAGCAGGCCATCGACATGAACTTCTACCAGCTGCCCGGACTGGCCAAGCGCTATTCGAGCCAGTCGCTGTTCTTTATCGGGCGCAACACCGACTACGCCGTCGCGCTCGAGGGCGCGCTGAAGATGAAGGAGATCTCCTATCTGCACGCCGAGTCCTACGCCGCCGGCGAGCTCAAGCACGGGACGATCGCCCTCATCGACGAGGGGCAGCCGGTCATCGCCGTGTGCTGCAACGAGGCCGTCTGCGACAAGACGCTGAGCAACATCGTCGAGGTCAAGGCACGCGGGGCAAAGGTGCTGGCGCTCGCGTTCCGCGACAACCGCAAGATCGTCTCGCAGGCGGACGACGTGCTCTTCATTCCGCGCATCGAGACCGTGTTCACCGCGGCGCTCGCCGTCGTGCCGCTGCAGCTGCTGGCCTATTACGCCGCGAAGGAAAAAGGCTGCGACATCGACAAGCCGAAGAATCTGGCGAAGTCCGTCACGGTGGAATGACTTTCTTCTTTTTCTTTCGCAGTTCCGCTTTTCCTGCGCACGATTGAAAAATGTGTGCCTTTTCTGTTTACCTTCGGCAAACTGCAGAAAAAAGAAATCAAAGAAAAAGTATAAAAAATAAACAAATAGGGCTCAAATCTAAAAGATTTGAGCCCTAAAAGCTGGTCCGATTGACTAGATTCGAACTCGCGGCCGCAGCGGCGTAAACGCCGCCACGGCCGCCTTGCGGCCATTGATTGGAATACAAGAGGCCGCTAGTTCACAAACCATCCCAGACCAAGTAAAAGAGGGTATCTTTCGATACCCTCTTTTACTTGGTCCGAGTGACTAGATTCGAACTAGCGGCCTCTTGAACCCCATTCAAGCGCGCTACCAACTGCGCTACACCCGGAAATGCGCCTTGTTTCTTCAGCGCTCGGTAATAATAGCACAAAGGGGAGGAAAAAGCAAGCCCTTTTTTGGGATTTGACGACGGCGGCGAGACAAAAAGCACGGGGCGGAGGTCCGCCCCGTGCTTTGTCTCGGGTAACTTGTCTTACAGCTTATCCTTCGAGAAATGCTCGCGCGTCAGCTTGATGATCACCGGGCTCAAGGTGAGGATGGCGATCAGGTTGGGGATGGCCATAAAGCCGTTGAGCGCGTCGGCCAGGTTCCAGGCGTCGCTGAGGGACATGGTGGCGCCCACGATGGCAAACAGGATGAACACCAGCTTGTAGCCGAAGCTGGCCTTGGTGCCGAAGAGATACTCGAAGCAGCGGGTGCCGTAGAGACTCCAGCTCAGGATCGTGCTTAGGGCGAACAGCGCGAGGCAGAGGGCCAGGATCACGCTTCCGAAGCCGCGGCCGAGGATAGAGCTGAGCGCGGCGGAGACGATCGAGGCGCCGCCGCTGGTGCCCCAGGCGATCTCCACGCCGCCTGCGCAGACGGAGCTCAGAACGGTGAGAGCGGTGAGAGTGCAGATCACAATGGTGTCCATGAAGACCTCGAAGATGCCGAACATGCCCTGCTTGACCGGGTCGGTTTCGCTGGTGGCGGCGTGAGCCATGGGCGCGGAGCCGAGGCCGGCCTCATTGGAGAAGCAGCCGCGGGCGATGCCCTTGGTGATAGAGGTGGAGATCGTGATGCCGAAAGCGCCGCCCAGCGCGGCCTCGGCGTTGAAGGCGCCCTTGAAGATCATCGCGAAGACCTGACCGATGTGGCCGATGTTGGCGAAGATGACGACCAGCGAGGCAATGATGTAGACCACCGCCATGACCGGGACGATCTTCTCCGTGACGGAGCCGATGCGCTTGATGCCGCCGAAAAGGACCAGCGCGACGATCACTGCCACGACGATGCCGACGATCAGGTTGCACAGGGTAAACTCATTGCCCGCGAAGGAGATCATGGTGCCCTCGACATTGCCGCCCAGCGCATTGATGGCCGAGCCGATGGCCTCGCCGATGGACTGTACCTGCGTGGCGTTTCCGATGCCGAAGGCGGCCAGGAAGCCGAAGAGACAAAACATGACGCTCAGCCAGCCGAAGCCCTTGCCAAGACCGTTCTTGATGTAGTACATCGGGCCGCCGACCCAGTCTCCCTTGTCGTTGCGCTCGCGGTAGCGGACGGCCAGCGTGACCTCGGCGTACTTGGTGCACATGCCGAAGATGGCGGAGATCCACATCCAGAAGACAGCGCCGGGGCCGCCAATGACAATGGCGCCGGTGACGCCTGCGATATTGCCGGTGCCGACCGTGGCGGCCAGCGCGGTGGTGAGCGCCTGCAGCGGTGTGACCTCGCCCTTGCCTGCCTCCTGCTTCTTGAAGACCTTGCCGAGGGTGTTGCGCATGGCATAGCCGAACTTACGGAACTGCAGGAAGCGGGTGCTGATGGTGAGGATGATGCCTACGCCGACCAGAAGACAGAGCACGACCGAGCCCCACGCGATGTCATCCAGCCTGGTGATAAACTCGCTGAGTGTCATAGATTGTTCCTCCTTAGATTCTCTCTGAATTATCTTATGCGTTATGTGCAAACGGAACGGAAACGGGCTTCCCCGCATGGAGAAGCCCGGATAAAGCAACGGCAAACCCATCCTTATGGGTTGCTGCCCTGTCCTTTTGCCTGAGAGATTCGCCTTGCAACGCAAGGTCTTGCACCTTCGGCCCTCACATCGGGTGTGAGCTTCTCCAGAGCGCGATCCCCCCGCGGTCGGCTCCACGCATGCGGCGGCGTCTTCTGCCGGGTTCAACTCGCACAGTATTCATGTATGCACACAATTTAGCATAGATTCCTCCGCAGTGCAAGTGATTTTTTCCATAGATTTTCGTACATGTTTCCCGGCAGACTTGTGGTAATATACATAAAAACCCGTGTTTTCCGATCGGAAACAGGCTGCCGGTCCGTCTCTCGGGAGAAGCGGCTCCCGTGAAGCGCGCGATTTTGGGGCGGAATGTTGAATAATGGAAAGGCTTATGGTATAATACCGTCCGGCTATGAAGAAACTGATCGACAACACGATACCGAAATTTCTGCTGACGGGCGTCGTCAACACGCTCGTCGGAGCGCTCGTCATGTTCCTGCTGTACAACCTGGCGGGCTGCTCTTACTGGCTCAGCTCGGCGGCAAACTACCTCGTCGGCGGGACGGTCAGTTTTTTTCTGAACAAGTATTTCACCTTCCGAAACACGGAGCGCTCCTGGGCACAGGTCCTGCGCTTCGCGCTGACCGTCGCGCTCTGCTGGCTGATTGCCTACGGCATCGCCAAGCCGCTGACGCTTCGCCTGCTGGCCGGAGCGGGAGAAAAATGGCAGACCAACGCCGCGATGGTCGTCGGCATGGGTCTGTATACGGTGCTCAATTACCTGGGGCAGAGGTTTTTTGCCTTCAGAAAGAAGAAATCGGAGGACACGGATGATCTCGTGGCTGACTGATACGACGATCGGCATGATGACGATGACCTTCCTGATCTCGATGCTCCCCGTCGTGGAGCTGAGACTGGGACTGCCGTACGGCATGGCGATCGGGCTGAATTACCCGCTGGCGCTGATCTCCGCGGTCGCGGGCAATCTGCTCCCCGTGCCGTTCATCATCCTGTTTATCAAAAACGTGCTGACTTTCCTGCGCGAAAAAATCAAGAGACTGGACGGCTTTATCACAAAAATCGAGGAGAGAGCCCACCTCAAAAGCGAGGTCGTGACGAAATACGGGACGATCGGACTGTGCCTGCTCGTTGCGATCCCTCTGCCCGGCACGGGAGCCTGGACGGGGGCGCTGGTCGCCGCGCTGATGGGCATGTCGCTCAAACGCGCCTTTCCCACGATCATCGTCGGCGTGCTGATCGCCGCGGCCATCATGACGGCCGTCACCTTCGGCGCGATTCACCTCTTTTGACAGAACGAAAAAAAGCTGCATCACCCAAGGGCGCGTTCACACAGGGATACGGCAGCCTCAAAAGGATCTCGCCGCGCCAAGCGTCGTTGAAAATGCTCGGAATATATGTCCATTATTCCTGCGCTTTTCGCCTCGCCTGACACGTCGATCTCTCTTTTGAGGTACGCAGCAGTTTTGAGCGAGAACTTTTTCGTTCAGACAATATAGAAAAATCCGGGAATACTTAACGTATTTCCGGATTTTTCTGTGCAGTATGGGCGGGAAAGGGCCGCTCAAAACCTGTCGTCTCCCTATGTGAGCGCGCCCAAACGTGATGCAGCTTTTTTTTTCGCTGTTACGCTCTCCGATAGAGCTTCGTATAGCTGCGCAGCTTTTTCGCCAGCTCCGGCGTGAGTGCGCCGCGCTTCATGCGCCACTGCCAGTTGCCGACGGCCGTGCCCGGCGTGTTCATGCGCGCCCGGCGCGGCAGCTCAAGCGCATCCTGCATCTGGAGGACGAACAGATTGCTGGGCGTGGCCATACCGGCGCGGATCATGCCCCAGCACCAGCCCTCCTCTCGGGTGATGTGCATATAGTCCTTCGCAAACTGTCTCGTCCGGCGGTTGAGCACGCTGATCCAGCCGCGCACGGTCTCGTTGTCGTGCGTGCCGATATAGCAGACGCTGTGCTTGGGGCAGTTGTGCGGCATATAGGGCGCGTCGCCCGTGGGATCAAAGCCGAACTCCAGGACGCGCATGCCGGGCAGACCGGAATCCTTCAGCAGCTTTTCCACCTCCGGCGTCGTATAGCCGAGATCCTCCGCGATAAAGCTCAGATCATGGAACCAGGAGGTGAGCACCCCGACAAGGTCCATCCCCGGACCCTTGCGCCAGACGCCGCGTCGGGCCGTCTTGTCGCCGTAGGGAACGGCCCAGTAGCTCTCAAAGCCGCGGAAGTGGTCGATGCGGATCACGTCGTAGAGCTTGCCGACGCCCTCGATCCGGCGGATCCACCAGCCGAAGCCGTCCTTTTTCATTACGTCGTAGTCATAAAGCGGGTTTCCCCAGAGCTGGCCGTCCTCGGTAAACGGATCGGGCGGGCAGCCGGCGACCTCGGTGGGCAGATTGTTTTCGTCAAGCTGAAAGTATTTCGGCTCGCTCCATACGTCCGCGCTGTCGAGCGCGACGTAGATCGGCACGTCGCCGATAAAGGAGACGCCTTTCTCATGCGCATAGGCGCGCAGCGCGTTCCACTGCCGGAAGAAGAGGAACTGCAGAAAAGCGTAGAAGGAGACGTCGCGCTCAAGCGTCCTGCGGTATGTCTCTACGGCCTCCGGTTTGCGCAGACGGATATCCTCGTCTTCCCACTCAACCCAGCTGCGCATCCCGAAGTGCGCCTTGAGCGCCATAAACAGCGCGTAGTTTTCCAGCCACGAGGCGTTCTCGGCGCGAAAGGCCGCGAATTCGGCCTCAAAGCGCTTCTCGCCGCGTTCAAAGGCCTTGCGCAGCACGCCAAAACGGCCCTCGTAAATCGCGCCGTAGTCGGTGCGCTGCTCGTCGGCGCCCCAAAAAACGCTTTCGACCTCGCTCTTGAGGAGAAGGCCGTCGCGAATCAGAAAATCAAGATCAATATAGTACGGGTTGCCCGCAAAGGTGGAGAAGGAGGCGTAGGGACTGTCGCCGTAGCTGGTGGGCCCCAGAGGAAGAAGCTGCCAGTAGCGCTGGGACGATCGCCGAAGAAAATCCACGAATTCATAGGCGCTTTTGCCCATCGTGCCGATCCCGTAAGGGGAGGGCAGCGAGCTCATCGGCATCAGGACACCGCTTGATCTCTTCATATCTCGCACTCACTTTCTGATCTGTCTGTCGAAAAGATTTTTTACCTGCCTATCTTACCAAGCCGGGATCGGAAAGTCAATCGGATTCGCCTTTCATTCATCCCGACCGGCGGACATATTTCGCGGCATACGCCGGTATATATTATGAACAGAGGTGATAACGATGAGCATGATCGGCCCGGGTGCGGAGCTGCCGATGCGCGCGCACAGTCTGCAGATGGAAAACCGTGAGCGGCTGCGGCTCACCGGCGTGAGTGATGTGAGCGGTTTTGACGAAAACCTGATCGCCCTCTCAACAGACATGGGCGAGCTTTTGATCCGCGGTGAGGAGCTGCATATTGACAAGATCGATCTGGACGCGGGAGTGATGGAGCTGCGGGGAAGGATCTGCGAGATCTGCTATGAAGAGCGCGTCTCCGGCACGGGCCTGTGGAAGAAGCTCTTCGGATAGCGGATGGGCGTGACGATCAGCGCACAGACGATATCCGTCACGGCTGCCGCGCTGGGTGGGCTGTGCGCGGGGCTGCTTTACGATTTGCTGCGGGCGATCCGCCGAGGAGGCTCTCCAACGGCGGGACTGGTATGTGATTTGGTGTTCTGTCTCTGCTGCACGTTCCTGCTCTTTGTCATCGGCATGGCCTTTTGCGAGGGAAGGCTCGGGATCTGGGAGTGCGGCGCCTTTCTTGGTCTCTTTGCGCTGTATATCACGGGCGTGAGCCCTTCCGTCGAACCATTTTTTGGGAATTTCAAGGAAAAATGCAAAAAAAGATTAAAAAAAGAGCAGCAAACCACGGAATAGATACTTCCATTTTTCATGGGAGTAGGATATAGTAATATTGTTTTGAGAGGTCGTGAAGCTACGGGCGACAAAACCGTTTCGGAGATCATCCGGATCGTGATCGCGGTGACACTTCTCTATGCGCTTGTGCGCTTTGTCGCCGTGAAGAGTTCATTGGAGGAGGCGGAAAACGCACGCCGGACCCTGCGTTCGGAGGTGCAGGTGCTCCGGGAGGAGACGGCCGCGCTTGAAGGCGCGCTCAGCTCCGCACCGGATGAGGAAGAGATCGAAAAATTGGCGCGTGAACGGCTGGGACTTGTCATGCCGGACGAAACAATTTTCATGTTCAACCAATGCTTAAAAGAGGGATAATATGGCACTGGAAATCGGATCAGTTGTGGAAGGCAAGGTAACCAGCATCGCCAAGTTCGGCGCGTTCGTGCAGCTGCCGGACGGCAAAAGCGGTCTCGTGCACATCTCTGAGATCGCCAACGCCTTCGTCTCCGACGTCAACGAGTTCGTTCAGGTCGGGCAGAGTGTGAAGGTACGCGTGCTGAACATCAGCGCCGACGGCAAGATTAATCTTTCGATCAAACGGGCGGAGGAAACGCAGGAGAGAGCTCCTGCGCGGCCTTCGCGCGCTTCGCACCGCACCGAGAGCGAGCGTCCGCATGAGAATTCCGCGCCGATCAACGGCGAAGTGGCGCCGCGCAGCGAGAACCAGGAGTTCGAGGACAAGCTCAAAAAATTCATGCAGGAGTCGGAGGGCCGCATCGCAGACAACCGCCTGTATGCCGACCGTCCGCGCCGAGGCAGAAAACATTGACGGAGGAAGACATGAACGACTATTCCGAGCAGTACAGACAGAAACTGACGGACGCCGCATCCCTTGCGGCGAGAGTGGAAGACAACTGGGTTATCGGCATGGACGCCGCTACCGCGCATACGCCCGCGATTATCAGCGCCATTGCCGCGCGAGCCTCGGCGGACGAGCTGCGCGGCGTCAAGGTACAGACCCTTCTTGACGTCTACCCGTTGGAGTTTTACGCGGACAAATCCCTGGACGGGAAGCTCAACGGCGTTTCGTGGTTTGCCGGCGGCGGCGCGCGGAAGGCCATCAACGCGGGCTTCGCCGATTTTATCCCGAACTATTATCGCGACATCCCCGGCCTGATCCGCAGCTATTACGACTATGACGCGTACTGCGTCTCCGTCTCGCCGATGGACGAGCACGGCTATTTCTCGCTCGGCTGCGTCTCTTCGTACAGCGAGGCCATGATCGAAAAATCCAGGCGCATCTTCGTTGAAGTGAACGACTGTCAGCCCCGCGCGGTCTGCGGGCTGCAGATTCATGTCAGCCAGGTGGACGGCATCATCGAGAACAACATGCCTCTGCCCGTGCTGCCCGCGGCCAACATCGACGAGCTCAGCCGCACGATCGGCGGCTATATCGCCGAGCTTATCCCCGACGGCGCCTGCATCCAGCTCGGTATCGGCGCGATCCCGGACGCGACGGGCATGGCGCTGAAAACAAAGCACGACCTCGGCATCCACACCGAGATGTTCACCGACTCGATGGTCGAGCTCATCGCCTGCGGCGCGGTAAACAACAGCAAAAAGCAGATCCACCGCGGCGTGTCCGTCACGACCTTCGCCTTCGGCTCGCAGCGGATCTACGATTATATCAACGACAATCCGGCCATCGCGCTCATGCCGGTGGACTACGTCAACGACCCCAACGTCATCTGCAAAAACGACAATATGATCTCCATCAACGCCGCGCTGGAGGTGGACTTCTGGGGCCAGGTCTGCGCGGAGAGCGTGGGCACAAAGCACATGTCGGGCTCCGGCGGACAGATCGACTATGTCCGCGGCGCCTGCCAGTCAAAGGGCGGCAAGAGCTTTATCGCCTTTACCTCCACGGCCAAGGGCGGCGCGATCAGCAAGATCAAATCCACCCTTACGCCCGGCGCCGTCTGCACCACAAGCAAGAACGACGTCGACTACATCGTCACCGAATACGGCGTGGCGCACCTGCGCGGCCAGAGCCTCGCCTCCCGCACACGCCAGCTCATCGCCGTTGCGCACCCCGATTTCCGCGACCAGCTTGCCTTTGAGGCAAAGCAGCGCGGCATCATGATCTGACAGCAACACAGGATAAGCCCAAACGCGGCAGGGTTTCCCCTGCCGCGTTTTCATACTTGATACTTTCATACGGAAATGGTAAAATATTAAAATCAGAAAACCGACACAATACGGAGGTATACGATCATGATTGCGATCGGATGCGACCACGGCGGATTTGACCTGAAGCAGGAGATCATGGCCCACCTTGAAAAGCGCGGCCTGGAATACAAGGACTTCGGCACCTATACGAAGGACAGCTGCGACTATCCCGTCTACGGCAGGGCGGTGGCGAAGGCCGTCGCGTCCGGTGAATGCGACAGGGGCATCATCATCTGCGGAACGGGGATCGGCATTTCAATCACTGCCAACAAAATCCCCGGCATCCGCGCGGCGCTCTGTACAGACTGCTTCTGCGCCGAAGCGACGCGTCAGCATAACGACGCCAATATCCTCGCGCTCGGCGGCCGTGTCGTCGGAGCGGGCCTCGCGCTGAAGATCGTGGACACCTTCCTGGACACGCCCTTTTCCGGGGACGAAAGACATAAGCGCAGGATCTCCATGATAGAGGAGTAAATATCCCATGGCCAGACACGCCGAATTTTATAAAGGCAGCAAAACCAGAAAGAACCATTTCTACGTCCCCGTCGCGCTGGCGGTGGCGCTGATCGCGCTGCTGGTCGTGCTGTTTTACAGTATGCAGAAATACGCCGTCATCACCAAGGATGACGTCAAGGTCGTGCTGCCCTTCCTGGAAGGGGAGAAGGCCGAGACGTCGGCGGGCGACGGCGGGGAAGAGTATGCCGCGCTTGAGCACACCACCGTCACGATCGACTTCGATCAGGCGGATTATTCCTCCGTCGAACCCCTTGCCCGCACCGACGTGAGCGCCGTGCGCGCGATTTATGTCCCGCACGAGAACATTACGCTCGACAAGCTGGAGGAATACGCGAACCGTCTGCAGACCGGCAACGCCCTGATGCTGGAGATGAAACCGCGCAGCGGCAACCTGATGTGGTATTCCCGCTCCAGCGCCGCCGTGGGCTACGGCCTCTCGGTCGAGACGGAAGTGACGAACAACATCCAGCGATACGTGGACATGCTCAAGGAGAAGAACGTCTATCTCGTGGCGAAAATCAGCTGCTGCGTGGACGAGCGTTATCCCGCCTACAGCTCTCTGGTCGCGCTGAAAACAAGCTCCGGCATGAACTATTACGATGAAACCGGCATGTGGCTCGATCCTTACAGCCGCAAGGTGCGCGACTATGTGGTGGAAATGGTGCAGGAGCTGTATGACATCGGCTTCGACGAGGTCGCGCTGGCGGATCTGCGCCACCCGGCCGCCGACGCGGAGCACCCGGTCGAGTTCGTCTACAACGCGGAGATGTCTACGACGCCCAGCCCCGAGGGCGGTATCTGCGGCTTTGCCATCAGCGTGGCCCAGCGCCTTGCCGAGCGCGAGGAGGGAAAGGTCCTCTCGATCTACAGCTACACGCCTTACTCTCTGGTCAAGACCGATCAGGCAACGGGACAGAACACGCCGCTGTTCTTCAAGCTGTTCGACCGCGTGTACTACGAGACCGACCGCGGCACCTATATCTACAATCTGGAGGACGTCACGCGCTCGATCTCCTCGGCCGATGCGGCCCGCCGCTTCGTCCCCGTCGTCGTGAATTACCTGCCGGACAATCCCGACAAGATCTCATGGGTGCTGATCGATCAGGAAGAGTGATCCTGCAAAAGAAAACGCTGTGGTGAAAACCACAGCGTTTTCTTTTGCAGTTTCTGGTTTCCGGAGTCTAGTATCCGGAGAGCGGAAACAAAAAAACTAGAAACTAGACACTAGATACTAGAATCTGGAATCTAGCTTCACGGCTTTCTTTACCCGCCGCGCGAGCACAAAGGCCAACAGCAGCTTGATCGCGTCGGGGATGAGATACGGCACGACGCACAGCCCCAGCGCCGCGCCGAAGCCGATCTCCTTGCCCCCGGAGGAATAGACGTACACAAACCAGAGCGTTCCGAAGAGGTAGCACACGAGCAGCCCCGCGACAAGCAGCACCAGCGCGCGGACCTTCCCCTCCAAAAGCCAGAACAGCAGCGAGCAGAGCAGAAAACCGAGGACGTAACCGCCCGTCGGCCCCAGCAGCGCGCCGAGCCCGCCGCGAAAGCCGGACAGAACGGGCAGTCCGGCGGCGGCGAGCAGGATGTACAGCCCTACGGCCAGAAAGCCGCGTCGGCCGCCGAGCAGCAGCAGCGCGCAGAAAACGGCAAAGGTCTGCATCGTGAAGGGCACGACGGACGGCACGCTCAGCCATGAGCAGAGTACGATCACGACCGCCATCAGCGAGATGTAGATCATGTCCTGTATGGAAAATGTTTCTCTCATACGACTCTCAGAGCTCCAGCAGATACTTTCCCCATGCGTTGATCACGGTCGTCTCGCCATGCTGCATGGTGCGCGGCGCGCCGTAGCTGTAGTTCATGTGGACGTGGCCGTGCACATGAAAACGCGGCTGATATGACTCGATCAGTTCATTGAAGCAGGCAAAGCCCCGGTGAGCATAGTCCTCGCCGTCGCCCCAGCCTGCGGCCGGCGCATGCGTGAGCAGGATGTCGAAGCCGCCCGCGCGGCGCAGATCGCCCCGGCGTTTGGCGATCCGCCGCTTCATCTGCCGTTCGGTGTACTGAAAGGGCTGGTCACAATAGAACGCGCTTCCGCCTAAACCCAGGATGCGCAGCCCCTTATATTCGACCAGCCTGTCCTCAATGCAGTCGCAGCCCTCCGGCGGCTCGCTTTGATAGCGCAGGTCGTGGTTGCCGTGCACGTACAGAACCGGAGCGCGTCCCATCGTGACGAGAAAGCTCAGATAAGAAGCCTTCAGATCGCCGCAGGAGAGGATCAGATCGATCCCGTCAAGGCAGCCGGGACGGTAGTAGTCCCACAGGTAGGCGTCCTCCTGGTCGGAAAGCAGCAGGATCTTCATATCTGTATCTCGTCCTTGTCGGGAGGAATTATGTCGCGGTAAACGCCCTGCAGTCGTACCAGCGGCCGCGCCATCCCCAGCAGTTCGTCAAAGCCGGGGATCGCGCCGCGCACGCGGTCACAGAGCCAGTCCATGTGCAGGATCTCCTCCGGACTGAGCGAGCGGGAGCCGTCGCAGCGCAGCGTTCCGTCCGCGCCGACGATGCGGCGGCGGAAGGGCTCGATCTCGCCGGAGATGATGCCGCGCTTGAGGATGGTCACCAGTTCGGCCATGCTCTCGCCGAGCGCCTCGGACGGGCGGATATCCACCGCGCCGGAGGAGAGGCCCCACCAGTAGTTGACGGCCCTCTGCGAGCGGTCGCCCAAGGCGTCCCAGGCGCCGGAGAAGATACTCTGCACCAGTCGGATATAGAACTCGCCCCAATTCCACACCGGGGAGAGGATCGGCGTGAGAGAGCCGTCCGTCTCGACGCGGCAGAGACCGTAGGCCTCCTGCGCCTGCGCCTCCGTAGTGACGTCGCGGTTGGCGATCATGTCGCAGCCCTCCGCCCTGAGCTCGCTGATCGCATCCTGCGACACACAGGTCCAGCGCAGCAGGACCTCCGCATCCGGGTTCGTCAGCGAGGCGCCCAGCGCAAAGGCGTTGATGCCCGCGGGCACGCCGTAGATCGGGTTGCTGGCGATATAGCCGACGCGGCCCGTTTTTGTCATCGCCCCGGCGACGGCGCCGGAAATGAACTTACCCTCGTAAATGCGGCTGTAATAGGTGCGCACGCCGGGGAAGGGCATGGACACCGAACAGTTGAGGATCTTGATTTCGGGATATTTCACCGCGGCCTTGCGGCAGGCGGCGATCAGCGAGGGCGTGGTGGCGAAAATCACCTGCGCGCCGTCCGCCGCGGCCGCGTCAAAGAGCGCCTCGGCCTCGCAGCCCTCCAGCGCGGTGTAGACCTGTACGCTGATCTTTTCACCGAAGAAGTCCTCCAGCATCTGTCTGCCCAGATCGTGGGCGTAGACCCAGGGGCTGCCCTCCGGCTTGCGGTCGTTGATGAAGGCGACGTTGAGATGTCCGGGCAGCAGCACGGCGTCGATGAGCTTGGTCAGGATGCTCTTGCCGCTCTGCTCCGGCTCGGTGCTCATGTCGATCGGCTGCGCGTCGGAGAGGAGCTTCGCCTCGGACAGGATCTTTTTGATCGAGGAGGCGAGCTCTTTGGCCGACATCTCCCTGAGCTCGGAGAGGCTGTACAGCTGCAGCCACAGCAGAAACAGATCCCCGGAGGTCTCTCCCGAGGGCGCTCCGCCGTTCGTCTCCAGCGCGCGCTCAAAGCTGTTGAGCGCGCTGACGAAGCGCTTGCGCTCCTCGTCGCTCCAGACGTGGTCGCTCTCAAAGCCGAGCGCCGCCTGCAGCTTCCGGTAAGAACCGCTGCGGCTGAACTGAATGCGGTAGAGGCGGCTGAGCCGGTAGAAGTCCATAAACTCGTAATAGAGCCGGACTTCCTCGTCCTCGGACCAGACGGGGACGATGCGCGTGACCTGGCCGGCAATCGTCGGCGCGCCGAAGCTCTTGAGCACGCTGACGCGCTTGTTGCCCTCCTGAACGTAGAAGCGGCCGAGATATTCAAAGCAGCGGATCGGGTCGCGGATCCCCTCGGCACCGAGATTGGCGTCGCATAGCGCGACCCACTTCGCCCCGAACTCCGACTCCATCGGCAGCAAGGGCATGAAGTTCGCGGCAAAGGCGTTGCGGCGGCCGCGGCTCTTCGTGCCGACGATCCGATCCATCGGAATGTCGATGAGACCCAGCTCGACCCGACCGGCGGCCAGATACTCGTCCAGGATCTCGTCGAGGACCTGCGGATAGGGATATTCACCTTTCAGTAAGGCCTCGCGGTAGCATTTCTGCCCCGCCTTCAGCGCGGCTGCGTACTGGGCCTGGGCTTCGGTGATCGGCATATGGCAAGCTCCTTTGAAACGGCTGAAACACACGTTCTGATGCGGCCATTATAGTACAAGACAGGGGCGAATTCAAGCTCTTGACAAAGCGGCGCGCTCTCAACTATCATGGGGAAGGACAAGAAAGAGGGGGTCAGACGATGACGGATCAGTTCTCCAGAACGAGGATGCTCCTAGGCGGCGCGGCGATGGAGAAGCTCGAGCGTGCGCGCGTGGCCGTGATCGGTCTCGGCGGCGTAGGCAGCTTCGCGCTCGAGGCGCTCGTTCGCAGCGGCGTCGGCGCCTTTGAGCTGGTGGACAACGACGTCGTCTCCCTCACGAACCTCAACCGCCAGCTGTTGGCGCTGCATTCCACGCTGGGCCTGCCCAAGGTCGAGGTCGCCGCGCAGAGGGCGTGGGACATCAACCCCGCGGTCGAGATCAGGACCCTGCCGCTCTTTGTCACGGCGGAAAATGTCGGAGAACTGCCGCTGGGGGGCTGCGATTATATCGTCGACGCGATCGACACGGTCAGCGCCAAGATCGCGCTCGTCCTGCGCGCGCGGGAGCTCGGCGTACCGATCCTATCCGCGATGGGCACGGGCAACAAGCGCGACCCCGCCGCGCTGCGTCTGGCGGACTTGTCAGAGACGGCAAACGATCCGCTCGCACGCGTCATGCGCAAGGAGCTGCGCCGCCGCGGCGTCGAGCACTTGAAGGTGCTGTATTCCACAGAGCTGCCCCATACTGAAGAGGCGGGAGAGGAGACCAAGGGGGATCCGCCCCGCCCCGTCCCGGGCAGTACTGCTTTCGTCCCGCCCGCGGCCGGCCTGATGATCGCCGCGGAGATCGTCAAAGAACTGTGTGAGAAATAAAGGGAAAGCCGATGCAAGCGCATCGGCTTTCCCTTTGAGCGTTCTTTACTCGATCCCGAGGACCTTGTAATCCTGCGCTTCGACGGCGGCCTTGAGCACGGCGTCCTCCACGGAAGCGGCGAGCGTCACGACGGCGCGGCCTTCGACATGGCTGACCTCGGCGGAGGCGACGCCCTCGAGCGCCTCGAGCGTCTTTTTCACGCGCGCCTCGCAGTGCGGGCACATCATGCCCTCGATCTTCATGGTTTTTCTCATGGCTTGTTCCTCCTTTTCGCGCTCGGGGAGCGCGTTTTTCACTTTTTTGTCCCGGCTCGGATCGTAGATCTTCCGCAGGTTGAGCCGCAGCGCGTTCGTCACGACGCAGAAGCTCGATAGACTCATCGCCGCTGCGCCGATCATCGGACTGAGCGTTAAACCGAAGCGGGCGTAAGCCCCTGCGGCGAGCGGGATGCACACGACGTTGTAGAAAAAGGCCCAGAACAGATTCTCTTTGATGTTGACGAGCGTCGCGCGTGAGAGACGGATCGCGGCGGGCACGTCGCGCACGCGGCTGTGCATCAGCACCACGTCCGCTGCGTCGATCGCGACGTCAGCGCCCGCGCCGATGGCGATGCCGACGTCCGCACGGGTGAGGGCCGGGGCGTCGTTGATGCCGTCGCCGACCATGGCGACCTTTCCCCGCGCCTGCAGCAAGCGGATCACGCTCTCCTTGCCGTCGGGCAGTACGCCTGAGATGACCTCGTCCGCGCCGACCTGCACGCCGATGGCGGCTGCGGTGCGGGCGTTGTCTCCGGTTAACATAACAACTTTTATCCCCATGTTCCGCAGCTCGTCCACAGCCTCCTTCGCGTCGGCCTTGACGGTATCCGCAACGGCGATCATGCCCAGCAGACGTCCGCCGAGCGCAAAGAGCAGGGGAGTCTTTCCGCTCTCTGAGAGAGCGGCTGCCTTGTCCGTGATCGCGGCGGGGATCACGACGAGTGAGGAGAGATAAGCAAGACTGCCGCCGATCAACTCCTCTCCGCCGAGCCTCGCGCGCAGACCGTTGCCCGGCAGAGCGGAGAAATCCTCGACCTCGCGCGGCGCGAGCTGCATTTCCTCGCCGCGCGACGTGACGGCCTTGGCCAGCGGGTGCTCGCTCCTGCGCTCCAGCGAGAACGCTGCGGAGAAGAGCTCCTCCTCGCTCACGCCGTCGGCGGGCACGAGATCGGTGACGACGGGCTCGCCGTTCGTGATCGTACCGGTCTTATCCAGCACGACGATCTGCACCTTGCCGGCCTCCTCGAGCGAGACGGCGGTCTTGAACAGGATGCCGTTCTTTGCGCCGAGGCCGCTTCCTACCATGATCGCCACGGGCGTCGCAAGGCCGAGCGCGCAGGGGCAGGAGATCACGAGCACCGCGATGCCGCGGGAGAGCGCGTAACCGAACTCCCGACCGAGCAGCAGCCAGATCACGAAAGTCATGGCCGCGATCGCGATCACAGCAGGGACAAACACGCCGGAGACTTTATCGGCCAGCTTCGCGATCGGAGCCTTGGTGGCCGCCGCGTCGCCGACCATTTTGATGATCTGGCTGAGCGTCGTGTCCTCGCCCACGCGCGTGGCCTCGCAGCGGAGGAAACCGGACTGGTTGACCGTCGCGGCCGACACGCGGTCGCCCGCGGCCTTGTCCACGGGGATGCTCTCGCCGGTCAGCGCGGATTCGTTGACCGAGCTCGCACCGTCTACGATCACCCCGTCCACGGGGATGCTCTCACCCGGACGCACAAGGAAGATATCGCCGCACACGACCTCGTCGATCGGCACGGTCTTCTCCTCGCCGCCGCGCTCGACACAGGCGGTCTGCGGCGCAAGACGCATCAGAGACTTCAGCGCGTCCGTGGTTTTTCCTTTCGAGCGGGCCTCAAGCATCTTGCCCACCGTGATGAGCGTCAGGATCATGGCAGCCGACTCGAAGTACAGATCGTGCATCAGCGCGTGCGCGCGCTCTCCGTCGCCGTGCTGCACGGCGGCGGTCATCGCGAAGAGCGTCACGACACTGTAAGCAAACGACACGCCGGAGCCGAGCGCGACAAGCGTGTCCATATTCGGCGCGCGGTGAATGAGACCGCGGAAGCCGCTTGTAAAGAACTTGCGGTTGATGAGCATGACGACTGCGGCGAGCAGCAGCTCGACGAGGCCGACCGCAACATGGTTTCCCTCGAAAAAAGCGGGCAGGGGAAGACCCCACATCGAATGCCCCATCGAAACGTACATCAGCACGAGCAGGAAGCCGAGTGAGCTGATGAGGCGCTTCTTCAGCGCCGGCGTCTCACGGTCGGTCAGCGCGTCCTCCTCCGCTGCAAGCGAGGGAGCTTTCTCCGTCCCCTTTCGCGAGGCGCCGTAGCCCGCCGCCTCGACGGCAGCGACGATCGCCTCGGGCGAGGCGGTGCCCTCGACGCCCATGGAGTTGGTCAGCAGGCTCACCGAGCAGGCGGACACACCCTCCACGGCCGAGACGGCCTTTTCCACACGGGCGCTGCAGGCCGCGCAGCTCATGCCCGTCACATGGTATTGTTCCATTTCCATGACCTCGTCAGCGCATCAGCTTCTGCATCGTATCGACCAGCTCGTCGACGACGCTCTCGTCCCCGGCGAGCAGATCGCGCCGCACGCAGCCGCGGATATGGCAGGCCAGCAGCTCTTTGTTGAAAGCGTTGATCGCCGCGTTGACGGCGGCCGACTGGGTCAGCACGTCGCTGCAGTAGGCGTCCGCCTCGATCATGGCCTCGATGCCGCGCACCTGCCCCTCGATGCGGCGCAGGCGGTTGAGCAGTTTTCTTTTCAGCTCCTCGTCGCGCAGCGTTTTCTTTTCGCAGGCAGGGCAGCTCGCTGTCTTCGACATATCGTTCACCTCCGATACCCCACAGGGGTATTTTCAGTATATACCCCCACAGGGTATTTGTCAAGAGGCAAGCGCTTGATCTCCCTCGGTTTTTCTATGGAAAAAAACGGATGACTGTGCTATAATGATACAAAAATCAAAGAAGGATCGGGAGGACCGTATGGCAAGGATTGTCGTGGCGCTGGGCGGCAACGCCCTGGGCAATACACCCGCAGAGCAGAAGAAAAAGGCGGCTCACGCCGCCGAGGCGCTCGTCGGACTCATCCGGCAGGGCAACGAGATCGTCGTGGCCCACGGCAACGGCCCGCAGGTGGGTATGATCCATCTGGGGCTGAACCATGCGGCCGACAGCGGCGTGATCGCCTCCGAGATGCCCTTCCCCGAGTGCGGCGCGATGAGCCAGGGCTACATCGGGTATCACCTGCAGAACGCGCTCCTGCGCCGCCTGCGCGCCGAAGGACTGCCGCAGGCTGTCTGCACCGTCGTGACGCAGGTGGAGGTGGATCCGGCCGATCCCGCCTTTGAAAACCCGACCAAGCCCGTCGGGGCGTTTTACTCGGAAGAGGAGGCCGCGGCGCGGATGGCCGCGGGAGACGGCGTCTTCCGGGAAGACGCAGGGCGCGGCTGGCGCAAGGTCGTGCCCTCGCCGCTGCCGGCAGACATCGTGGAAAAGGAGAGCGTTCTCTCCCTGCTGAGGGACGGCTTCGTCGTGATCGCCTGCGGCGGCGGCGGAATCCCCGTCGTGAAGAGGGGAGAGGGCGATTATGAGGGCGTCAGCGCCGTGATCGACAAGGACTACGCCTCCGAGTGCCTTGCCGAGGTCTGCGATGCCGATTTCCTCTATATCCTCACGGCCGTAGACCGCGTCTGCGTGGGCTTCAACACGCCCGGGCAAAGGGAATTGAAGGAAATGACCGACGCCGAGGCCGAGCGGTATATCGCCGAGGGACAGTTCGCCCCCGGCTCGATGCTCCCCAAAGTGAAGGCCGCCGTGAGATTTGCCCGCTCCGGCCCGGGCCGCCGCGCCGTGATTTGCTCGCTGGACAAGGCCTCGCTTGCCCTCACCGGCGAGAGCGGCACCGTCGTGACCGCGTAAGAAAACAGGAACAGAGCGCCCCCCCGGCGTGAACATCACCCCATTTGTCAGACAGTATGGTATACTGAACGGCAAGTGGGGTGTTGTCATATGCTCAAAGGGAACCCAAACAAGAAAGACACAGGCGCGTTCAGGGAAAAGCAGAGCTCATCGACTGCCTCGACTGCTCCGATAACCGCGGGATCAGATGAAAACGAAAGGGCCCGGCGCCTGCTCAACACAGATACCGGACCCTTCAGGCCTTTTGGTTCGATCATTGTCTGACTTTTGAGCTTCCCTTCACAGAACCTCAGCCTGTTTTTTTATTCTTTTATCACGCGCCAGGCCTCGGTCAGTCTGTCCAGAGAGCAGGCCGCGTTGGCCGGGCTGGTCGAGGGCATGCGGAGAGCCTCGCGCCCTGTCAGCGGCAGCAGAAGCCGGTCATAAAGCGCTTTGGCCTTTGCTCCGTTGGCGAGGATCAGACGGATGTCCGCCGCGGCGAGAATGGGGCGGATGTCGTTCGGCTCGGCGTTCCGGATCGTGCTGTCGGCGGAGAGACGGATGTCGCACTGTCCCACCACATCCCAGAGCGCGATGCCGTTTTGCAGCAGCAGCGCCTTCTTTTCTTCGACGCGCTGCGGCTCCGGCGAACCGAACACGCGCGCGAGGACTTTCCAGAAGCGGTTCTGCGGATGGCCGTAATAAAAGCCCTCCTCGCGGGATTTCACCGAGGGCAGCGTCCCGAGCACGAGCACGCGCGAGCGCTCGTCCCAGACCGGCGCAAAGCCGTGGACGATGTGCGTATACTCCGCGTCATTATCTTTCATCGGAACATTCGCCCCCCCCCTTTCTCTTACAGAGTGCGCTACCGGAGCGAAAAAGTCAAGAACAAATGGATAATTTATAAACGATCGCTTCTAAATCTTGAAATACCGCGGGCCGGGCAGTATAATACAAGTCGATAACTGACAAGCAGGTTTATCTCTTATGGAAGTCCTGAAATACATCTTCATATGCGTGGGCGGCTATCTGCTCGGCTCGGTCAGCGTCTCGATCATCCTCTCGCGGACGCTGGGCGTCGATGTGCGCAAAAAAGGCAGCGGCAACGCGGGAGCGACCAACATGGCCCGTTCCTACGGCCTCCTCGCCGGATTTGCCACGCTCGCGGGCGACTTTCTCAAGGCCGTCATCGTCATGTATATCGCCTGGCGCTTCTGCGGCGACTGGGGCCTGTTCGCGGGCGGCGCGGCCTGCATCACGGGGCACTGTTTCCCGATCTTCTACGACTTTCGCGGCGGCAAGGGCATCTCTGTCGGCGCGGCCATCGGTCTTGCGATCGACTGGCGCGTTTTTGTCGGCATCGTGATCGTGTTTCTGATCGCCGCCTTCCTCTCCAAAAAGGTCTCGCTTGGCTCGCTCTGCGCGGCCGTCGCCATCATCATCCTCTCGCTGGTCTTCGCCGTGCCTCTGCCGCGGCTGCTGCTGGCGGTCTACGCCGCCTCTCTCGCGATCTTCCAGCACCGCGCCAACATCCGGCGCCTCCGCGCGGGAGAAGAGCCGGACTTCCGCGCCGCGAAGCAGGGCGCGAGGAGGGACTGAGCCATGAACGCTTCCGATCTTGTCCTCCGGATCCTTGCCTGCGCGCTGATCGGCTATTTCATCGGATGCATCAATCCCGCCGTCGCCGTCGGCCGGCTCAAGGGCTACGACCCGAACAAGAGCGGCTCGGGCAATCCGGGCGCCTCGAACACGGTCATCATGGCCGGCAAGGGCGCGGGTCTCGCCGTCGCGCTCTTCGACATTTTCAAGGCGGCCGCCGCCTGTTGCCTCGCGGCGTATCTGTTTCCGGAGCTGCGCGTCGCCATGCCGGTGGCGGGGGTGGCCTGCGTCCTGGGGCACATCTATCCGGTCTTTCTGCGTTTTCACGGCGGCAAGGGTCTGGCCTGCCTCGGCGGCGTGATCCTCGCCTACGATCCGAAAACGCTGCTGCTGATGCTCTCGATCGCGATCGTGCTCGGGCTTGCCTGCCGCTATGTCTGCGTCGTCACGACGACGATGTACCTCGTCTGGCCCGTATACTACGGCCTACTCACGCGCTTCTGGCTCGGCGCGGCGATCCTCGCGATCCCCTTTGTGCCGGTCCTGCTGCGACACCTCGAAAACTTCCGCCGCATCCGCAGCGGCGAGGAGCTTCGGCTGAGCTTTTTGTGGAACAAGGCGGGCGAGCTCAAACGCATCGGCCGCAGCGAGGACGAATCATAAGAACGCATTTGCGGCGCCCGCGCGGGCGCCGCATGAAAACTTGCAAGGAGGCGGAATATGGACGAATTGCTTCGCAAAGACATCGAGAGCTTCGTATCGGAAAACGAGGAGGCGATCTTCGCCGACATCGCAAAGCTCGTTTCCTTCAACAGCGAGAACGCCCCGGCCCTGCCCGGCAAGCCCTTCGGCAAAGGCGCGGCCGCCGCGCTTGAAGCGGCGCTCGAGATCGCGGAGGGCATGGGCCTTTCGACGGAAAACTGCGAGGGCATGATCGGATACGCCCAATTGGGCGAGGGCGGACGCGACTGCAGGGAGTATCTCGCCACGATCACCCATCTGGACATCGTCCCGGTGGGCGAGGGCTGGAGCGCGGATCCCTTCACCATGCGCGAACGCGACGGCTGGATCATCGGCCGCGGCGTCATGGACGACAAGGGCCCGAGCGTTTTGTGCCTCTATGCGCTGAAGTATCTCAAAGAGAAAAACGTCCCCCTGCGCTACCCGGTCCGCGCCCTTCTGGGCGTGAACGAAGAGATCGGCATGAAGGATGTCGAATACTATCTCGAAAACTTCCCCGCGCCGCTGTTCTGCTTCAGCCCGGACGCGAACTTTCCGCTCTGCAACGGCGAAAAGGGCATCTATCACGGCCGTATCTCCGCAAATGCGCCTGCGGAAAGCATCGTGGAGATCCGAGGCGGATTTGCGGCCAATGCCATCCCCGACAAGGCCGAGGCGCTTGTGCGTGCCGGGAAGCTGGAAAGCGCCGGACGCGTCAGCGCCGAACACGCGGGAGAGAGACTCTGGAAACTGACGGCCACGGGAGTGGGCGGCCACGCCTCGATGCCCGAGGGCACGGTCAACGCCATCGGAGAGCTGATCGGCTATCTGTTGGAAAACGGGGTCTGCGGCGGAGAGGAGGAAAAGCTCCTTCGTTTTCTGGCGAGTATCCACGCAAGCAGCGACGGCAGCGCTTGCGGCATCGCGGCGGACGACGGCCTGTTCAAGCCCCTCACCGTGGTCAGCGGCGTGATCGGGATGGAGAACGGACGGCTCTACCAGACAGTTGACAGCCGTTATCCCACGAACATGAGCGGCGAGAAGATTGCCGCGATCTTAAACGAGCGTGCGGCGGGCTGCGCCTCCGTCACGGTGGAGCGCGACGCCCCGCCCTTCTATATGCCGCTCGACAAGCCGGAGGTGCAGGTCTGCATCAACGCCTACAACGCTGTCACCGGCGAGGACGCCAAGCCCTACACGATCGGCGGCGGCACCTACGCGCGTGATTTCCCCAACGCCGTCTCCTTTGGCCCCGAGCACCCCGAGCGCCCGGCCCCGGATTTTGCCGGCCCGATCCATGGCGTGGACGAAGCCGCCTGCAAGGAATGGTTCCTTGAGGCGCTGAAGGTCTATATTCTGGCGCTGATCGAATTGGAAAAGCTGGAGTTTTGAGATGCGAATCAGGATGATCTTCGGACGGATTTGACAATCCGAAAGAAACGGATATAATAACGGCGGAATACTTCCCATCAGGAAAGGAAATACAAAACATGAGCGAATGCACGCACGATTGCTCCACCTGCTCGGAAAACTGCGCCGAGCGCATGGCGGATTTCCGTAAGCCCCTGCACGAGGGTGCGAGCGTGAAAAAAGTAATTGCCGTCGTCAGCGGCAAGGGCGGTGTGGGCAAATCCCTCGTTACGGCCATGCTCGCCAGCGAGATGCAGCGCCGCGGCTACAACGCCGCCGTGCTGGACGCGGACATCACGGGCCCCTCGATCCCGCGCTCCTTCGGCGTGACCGAGCACGCCACCGGCACCAGCGAGGTGCTTTTCCCCGTGACCACGCACACCGGTCTGCAGATCATGTCCATCAATCTGATCCTCGAGGATGAGACCGAGCCTGTCGTCTGGCGCGGCCCCGTGATCGCCGGCGCGGTGCAGCAGTTCTGGACCGACGTGCTGTGGCAGGATGTGGATTATATGTTCGTCGACATGCCTCCCGGCACGGGCGATGTGCCGCTGACGGTGTTCCAGTCCCTGCCCGTGGACGGCGTCATCGTCGTCACCACGCCGCAGGATCTCGTCGGCATGATCGTGGCCAAGGCCGTCAACATGGCGGGACTGCTGAAAAAGCCCGTCGTCGGCCTGGTCGAGAACATGTCGTATTTCAAATGTCCCGACTGCGGGAAAGAGCATGAGATCTTCGGCGCGAGCAAGGCTGAGGAGGAAGCGGCCGCTTTCGGCATCAAGACCTGGGCGCGTCTGCCCATCGACCCGGTCGTTGCGACGATGGTCGACGCCGGCGAGGTCGAATCCATTCCGGCGGACGGTCTCAGGAACGTGGCGGATTATATCGAAAAGGAGCTTTGATATGATCAGAATTGCGGTTTCCTACAAGGACGGCGAGATCTTCGAGCATTTCGGCCACAGCGAGCTGTTTGCCATCTACGAGTTTGACGAGCACGATCTGGGATCCTCCACCAAGCGCCTGGTGGATACCTCCGCTCTGCACGGTCACAAGGATATGGCCGACCTGATGAAGCGCGAAAAGATCGACGCGGTCATCTGCGGGCAGATGGGCGACGAGGCGCGCTCGCTGCTTCTGAGCTACGGAATCATCCCAGTGCCCGGTTACTGCGGCGACGCGGACACGGCGGCGGAGCTTCTCGTTACCGGCCAGCTTCCGACTTCTGACGGAGGCGCCTGCTCGGGCGGCTGCAGCGGCTGCAGCGGCTGCCACGGCGGCGATGAAGGCGAGGACGGCTGCGGCTGCGGCGGTGGCTGCGGCTACGGTTGCTGAGCAAACAGAAAAACACCCTTTGGCAAGAGCCAAAGGGTGTTTTTCTATTGTCCGCTTTTTCAGCCGATGCGTTCGAAAAGCAGATTACCGAAATTCTCGAAAGTAAATTCCAGCGTGCTGCCGGTCAGCGTATAGGGAATAGGGTCAGAGTCACCCAAAGATAACATTCCGTCCGCCTCTGTATAGATTCCCTCTTCTTCCATTTTATCGTCGCCCATCTGATTTGCAAGCATTTGAGCAAATTGGGTGGCTTGCTCGTCGCTCATTTCCTGCCCGGTCGCTTCTTTATAGGGACCTTGCAGATATTTGGCGATGCCCTCAACAAGATAAGATTTCGCAGTGCTCATGTCAAAGCTGAAGACGAAACTGCTGTCTTCGCGAAGCTGAAGAACAAAGGTGACCGGAAAACTCTCTATATAACTAAGCATCTCTTTCGTCTGCTCATCGGCAGCGCCCAGCTCTTCACTCAAGATCTCCCACATATCCTTTTCGCACTCCCACGTGCCGACAAGCGTGGGCGCGGGCTCGGGTGTGGGCGCAGGCGCGGGCTCGGGTGTGGGCGCAGGCGTGGGCTCGGGTGTGGGCG
>JAFSJZ010000061.1 GCA_017449185.1 Oscillospiraceae bacterium | reverse complement strand
GCGGCGGCCGGGGACTTCCTTCTTGGCCGCGGAGACCTCGCGCAGGGCTTCGGCGTAGTTTGTGATGTCCGTGAGGATGACCAGCACCTGCATGTCCTTCTCAAAGGCCAGATATTCGGCGGCGGTCAGCGCCATACGCGGGGTGGCGATACGTTCGACGGCCGGGTCGTTGGCGAGGTTGGAGAAGACCACCGTGCGGTCGATGGCGCCGGTGCGGCGGAAGTCGTTGATGAAGTACTCGGATTCCTCAAAGGTGATGCCGATGGCGGCGAAAACGACGGCGAAGGTCTCGTTGTCGCCTAAGACCCGCGCCTGACGCGCGATCTGCGCGGCCAGCGCGGCATGCGGCAGACCGGAGCCGGAGAAGATCGGCAGCTTCTGGCCGCGGACCAGCGTGTTCAGACCGTCGATCGTGGAGACGCCGGTCTGGATGAATTCGGCGGGATAGGCGCGGGCGGCCGGGTTCATCGGCAGGCCGTTGATGTCCATGTAGGCGTCCGGCAGGATCTCCGGGCCGCCGTCGATCGGCAGGCCCATGCCGTTGAAGACGCGGCCGAGCATGTCTTCGCTGACGGCGAGCTGCTGGGGATGGCCGAGGAAGCGCACCTTCGTCTCGGCGAGGTTGATGCCCTGCGCGCTCTCGAAGAGCTGGACGACGGCCTTGTTGCCCTCGACCTCCAGCACCTTGCAGCGGCGGACCTGACCGTTGGGGAGCTCCAGTTCGCCGAGCTCGTCGTAGGTGACGCCTTCGACGCCGTCGACGATCATCAGAGGGCTCGCGATCTCCTTGATGGTTTTATATTCCTTGATCATGCGTCCTCACCTCCTGCGATCACCGCTTCGATCTCCTTGACCATCTGCGCGTCGATCGCGTCATAGGCCTCCTCGAAGGCCTTCGGATCGGCCATCTTGGCACGGCCGATCTTCTCGCGCGCGTCGATGCCGAAGAGCTTGTCCATGTTCGCGCCCTTGCCCAGCGCCTCGCGGCAGAGCACGTCGTAGTGCAGCACGATGTCAAGCAGACGGAACTGCTTTTTGTAGGAGGAGTAGGCGTCCTCGTCCACGAAAGCGTTCTGCTGGAGGAAGTCCTCGCGGATCATCTTGGCCGTCTCCATCGTGAGACGGTCGTTCGGGGAGAGCGCATCCTGACCGACCAAACGGACGATCTCCTGCAGCTCGCTCTCCTCCTGGAGGATGTGCATCGCGCGCTCGCGGTTCTTCATGTAGGCTTCGCCGAAGTTGTCGGTGTACCAGGCCGCAAGTGTGTCGAGATACAGCGAATACGAGGTCAGCCAGTTGATGGCCGGGAAGTGACGGGCATAGGCCAGGGACGAATCGAGCGCCCAGAAGACCTTGACGATACGCATCGTGGCCTGGGAGACGGGCTCGGAGATGTCGCCGCCCGGAGGCGAGACCGCGCCGATGGCGGTGACGGAGCCCTGACGGTCGTCGCTGCCGAGACACTCGACCACGCCGGCGCGCTCGTAGAACTGCGCCAGACGCGAGGCGAGGTAGGCGGGGTAGCCTTCTTCGCCGGGCATCTCTTCGAGACGGCCGGACATCTCACGCAGTGCCTCGGCCCAGCGGGAGGTGGAGTCGGCCAGAACGGCCACGTCGTAGCCCATGTCGCGGAAATACTCCGCGATCGTGATGCCGGTGTAGATCGAGGCCTCGCGCGCCGCAACGGGCATGTCGGAGGTGTTCGCAATCAGCACCGTGCGCTTCATCAGCGGCTCGCCGTTGCGCGGGTCCTTCAGCTCGGGGAACTCCATGAGCACGTCGGTCATCTCGTTGCCGCGTTCGCCGCAGCCGATGTAGATGACGATGTCCACGTCGGACCACTTCGCCAGCTGGTGCTGCACGACGGTCTTGCCGGAGCCGAAGGGACCGGGGACGGCGGCGGTGCCGCCCTTGGCGATCGGAAAGAGCGTGTCGATGATACGCTGGCCGCTGTTCATCGGGCGGCTCGGGACGTACTTGCGGGTGTAGGGGCGGGCGATACGCACGGGCCAGCGCTGCATCATCTGGATCTCGCGCTCGGCGCCCTTGGCGTCGCGCACGACGGCGATCACGTCGGCGACGGTGTGCTCGCCGCTCGCGACGGAGACGACCTCGCCGGACACGCCGTAGGGGACCATGATCTTGTGCAGGATCGCGCTGGTCTCCTGTACGGTGCCCAGCACGTCGCCCGCGCCGACCTTGTCGCCCGGCTTGGCCACGGGCACGAAGTCCCACTTCTTTTCACGGTCCAGCGCCGGCACGTCGATACCGCGGCTGATGTTGTCGCCGGAGATGCGGCGCATCTCGGGCAGCGGGCGCTGGATGCCGTCGTAGATGTTGTCCAGCATGCCGGGTCCGAGCTCAACGGACATCGGCATCCCGGTGGTATAGACCTCCGCGCCCGGTCCGAGACCCGAGGTCTCTTCATAGACCTGGATGGAGGCGCTGTCGCCGGTCATGTTCAAAATCTCGCCGATGAGGTGCTGAGAGCCGACGCGGACGACGTCGGAGACGTTGGCGTCCGCCAGGCCCTCGGCCACGACAAGCGGGCCGGAGACTTTGGTAATAGTTCCGCTCATAAGCATTCCTTCCTTTGCGTTTTTTCGATTAAGGGGGAATCGTAAAAGAATCTTTGAGTAAACGGGGCTTCATGCGCGGAGAGCGGGCGGCGAGAGAATTCGTGTTCTGCCGATGACATTTTTCCGCAGACATACTTTGTGTATTTCAAGGAAAAATGGCGAAGGCAGGGCGCAAATTGTCCGCAGAACGCCGACAGGGTATGGAGCACCGTTTGCTCTTAGTCGCCCAAGATATTCGTGCCGACGGCGCGCTCTACGGCGGCCTTCAGCGCGTTCTGACCCAGACCGAGGCTGCCCTCGCGCCCGGGGATCAGGATGATGGCCGGCGTGGGGCTGTCCTTATAGCGGGAGATCTCGCTCTCCAGCTCCGCGGCCAGGTTCTCCTCAATGTAAATGATAGCGTAGTCCTCGCTCTCGCGCGTGAGCTTTTTGAGCACGCCCAGCGCCTCCTGCGCGTTCTCGACGGCGCAGGCCTCCAGCCCGAGAGCCTTGAAGCCCATGACGGTCTCCCGTCCTCCTATAACGGCTATCTTAAGCATACAGATCACGCAGCCTTTCTCGGATCGTCTCCGGACTGACGCCTGCGAGTGAGCCGGTAAGGATCATCCGCACGGCGGTGATCTCGGTCTCGACGGCGGCGATATAGGCCGCGACGACCTCGGGGCCGTAGGAGACCAGCTTCGCGGAGCGGAGATACTCGTTCACGGCGTTATCGCACAGCAGCTCGAACGCGGTCATCGAGCCGCCTGTGATCGCCTCGGCGCCCGCGGCGGCGGCCTTTTCCAGCGGCCCGTGGGCGAAGAGCGCGGCCAGACCGTCCCCGTCCGCGGCGGCGATACGGTCGACGTCCGTCCCTCCCTTGATCAGAACGGAGGAGAGAAAGTCGGCGCTCTTGTGCATGCGCGCGGTACGCACGGCGCTCTTCAGGTTCGCCGCGTCGATCAGCAGCCGGACATAGCCGGAAAGAAACGGGTTGTCGAGCTCCCCGGCGAGGGTCTTCATCTCCTGGAAGCAGGCCTGATCGAGCTCGAAGTCCGCCAGCTGCGGGTTGGCCGTGCGGGCCAGTACGCTGGCCGCCTCGACCATGGCGGCGCCCAAAACGGGCGGCAGCTCTCTCGTGAGCTCCTCGTCAAAGGCGGCTTTGAGCTTCTCCGGCGGGACGCGCCCCGAGACGCTCATCAGCCGCAGCGGATCGACGCCCATCGCCTCGCCTTTGATGACGGCCTTGGCGTTGTGATAGTCGTATTTCAGCCGGAACAGCTCCACGAGAGCCCTGTCGGGGACAAGGCTTTCCAGCTCTTTGAAGATCGCGGCGCGGCGCTCGGACAGGGCCTTGTCGACGCCGGCGGCCGAGAGACCGCCGAGATCGTCATAGCCGCAGTCGCCGAGCAGCTTGGCGCTCTCTTCAAAGCCGGAGGCCTCCAGCATGCGGCTCGCCCGGTCGGCGGTCAGCATGCGGGACTCCCGCGCGCGGAGCATGGCGGAGAGGCAGAGATACGCTTCTTTGTTACTTGACAACAATTATCCCTCCCTTTCGGGATCAGTCGAACAGCACGCCGGCGATGGCGGCGGACATGTCGCCGCGGCACAGCTCGACGAGCAGAGAACTGGTGCAGTTGACCTCAATGCTGCCGCGCCGCAGGATCAGCCCTCCGTCGAACTCGCCCGCCGCGTCGGAGAGCGTCAGCTTTCCTTTTTCGCCGAGCTTTTCGTTGGCGGCTTTGACGACGGCCTCGCCCACGCGCGCACGGTCCGCGGCGTTGAGGACGATCTCCTCCTCACCGGTGACGGCGGCCTGCGCCGCGAGCTTGGCCAGCAGCGCGACATACTGCTCCTCGGGCAGGGAAACGAGCATCTGCGCGGCCTTATCAAAGCTGCGGGAGATCATCTCCTGCTTGATGGCCAGCAGCGTTTTCTTCGCCTCCATGCGCCCAAGGCGCGCGGCGCTTTCCCCCTCGTCGGCACAGCTTTTCACGCCGGCGCGGATCCGCTCGGCATAGGCCTCGGCGGCCTGTTTCGCGAAATCCTCGCGGATCGCGTCACATTGCTCCTGCGCGGCGGCAAGCACGGCGTCGCACTGTGCCTGCGCGTCGGAACGGATGTGCGCGATGATTTTTTCGGTGCCTTTCATATTGCTTCCTCCCTGTGAGGATCAGAGGGCGATCGCACCGAGCATCAGGAAGGAGGCCAGCAGGCAGAGGATGGCGTAGAACTCGACGATGACGCACATGATCATGCCCTTGGTCCAGTCGTCGGGCTTCTTGGCAAGAATGTTGATGGACGCGGCCGCGACCTTGCCCTGCGCGATGGCGGAGAGCAGACCGCCGATGCCGATGGGGAGGCAGGCGGAGAGGATCTGCAGACCCTGCTGGACAGTCAGCGATCCGATGAGGCCGCTGACCTTGCTGAACGCGACGAAGAAGATAACGAAGCCGTACAGACCCTGCGTGCCGGGGATGACCTGCAGGATCAGCGCTTTGCCGGACTTGCCCGGCTCCTCAGAGACCAGACCGGCGCCGGCCTCACCGGCGATGCCGGTGCCCTTTGCCGAACCGACACAGGCCAGAGCCGCAGCCAGAGCCGCGCCGAGAAGCGCCAGAGCGCCGCCGCCGAACGATTCCAGAAAACTCATTTTTGATTTCCTCCTGACAAATGGTTTTTTGTTTTATGATTAAGTTTCTTTTGCTCTTACGTATTTCCCGCCGAATTTCAGCGGCCTGAACGGCTTGCCGCCGTCGGAATAGAATTTGCCGAAGAACTCCAGGCACTGCAGACGCAGGTCGTGCACATAGCAGCCGAGGATGTTCAGCGCAAAGTTGATCGCGTGGCCGAGTACGAAGATGATCACGAAGACCAGCATCGTGAGCACGTTCACGCCGCTCGACTCCGCGGGCATGACCGCGACGGTGTTGAACACCTTGCCGACCACGCCGCCGGCGAGCATCAGCGCCATGATACGCGAATAGCTCAGCACGTCGCCGAACCAGCCGGTCGCGGTGTTGTAGATGCAGCCGAAAGCGGCGGTCACCTTGCCGAAGCCCTTGGCGTTGCGTCCCGCGCCGAAGAGCAGCATCACGACGCCCACGGCGAGCACGGCCAGCCCCGCATAGTGCAGCGCGCTGTTCTTCACGAGCAGCATGTCCGTCGCAAGCAGCAGTCCTCCGACGAGAATGATCCACAGCGAGCCCTCTTCAAAGAGCGCGCCGGCCTTGTCGCCGTTTTTGACCTTCTGCACGGCCGAGACCACCATGCCGGTATTCAGATGCAGCATGCCCAGCACCAGCGAGCCGTACAGCACGAGGTTGCTGTCGGTCTCGGGACTGAAGAGATGCCACAGACCCGGCCAGGTGCTGTCGGGATTGATCAGATGGACGAGACGGTAGAGCACGTCGCTGAAGAAGCTGCCGGTGAGCACGCCCATCGCTGCCGTGGCGATGCCGCCGTAGAGCAGCAGCTGACAGAAAGCCAGCGAACTGCCGCGGGGCTTGAGCTTTTTCATCGCCACGATCGCCGCGGCGATCATGATCAGACCGTAGCCGATGTCCGCCATCATCAGACCGAAGAACAGAATGAAGAACGGCGCCATCAGCGGGTTCGGGTCCACCGTGCCGTAGGCAGGCAGGGAATACATCTCGGTGACCATGTTCAAAGCATTGGTCAGTTTGTTGTTTTTCAGGCTGACGGGGACCTCCGGATAGTCCTCCTCGGGCGGATCCTCGCACTCCCAAGCGCAGTCGTAGCGCGAGAGCACGTCCTCAAGCGCGGCCTCCTTCTCGGCGGGCACCCAGCCCTGCATGACGGCCACGTCCTCCGTCGAGAGGGCGAGGTCGGCGGCCTCGGACATCGCCAGAGAGTTCTCAAGCCGGTCGGCGGCGAGCTTGAGCTCGTCGCGCCGCGCGGCCTTCTCGACGATCGAGGCCTCGCAGGCGGCCTTTTCGCGCGCGAGCCTCTCAAGCGCAGCGTTGCACTGAGCGGTGCACTGTTTGGCCGAGCTGCTCAGCCCCGCGAAGGACTGGGCCGTGAAGTCAAAGGCGCGCAGCGCCTCCTGGATCTCGCCGAGGAATTCCTTTGCGCAGACGATCATCACGTAGGAAGCCTTCTTGTCGGCGCTGACCTCGAAGAGCTCGCTCTCCTCGGTCACACTCTCGAGCGCCTCACGCAGCTTGTCGAGCGGGATCTTGGCCGGGACGGAGCCGAGCATCACGCTGCTGCGCTCCGTGCCGTCAACGTCCAGCGGCAGGTCGAGGTTGAGCCAGGGGACCAGCGACTCGATCACGGCGCGCTCGCGGCTCTCTTCCGAGCCGATACGCCGGATACGCTCGTCCGCGGCGATGATCTCGCCTGCGAGCGTGAGCGCCTCAGACAGCCCGGCGGAGTCAAGCAGCGTCTCGCCGTCCACCTCTTCCGGCGCGGAGAGCATCCCTTTTTTCTCCGGCGCGTATTTTCCCAACAGCTCCACGGCGCGCAGCAGCACGGCGTGGTCGCTTTTCAGGGAAAGGGTATCGCTCTCGGCGCGGCGCAGGCTCTCGACGGAGAGCAGTTCGTCCTCCGGTTCGGAAAACTGGACGCAGCCGAGGCGGATCAGAGCGCGCAGCAACTCATCCTTCTGGGAACGGGCGATCATCAGCCGCAGCCTTTTCATTTTCAGAATGGCCATCTTTAGTTGTTCACGATCCTTTCCACTACGAGAGATGCGGCTTTTTCCAACTTCGCCTCTGCTTTAGCCAGCAGGACGGCTTTTTTGGTCTTCAGCTCGTCCGCGAGCTTGTCCGCTTCGGCTTTCTCCTTCTCGCCGGCCTTGGCACGCAGCTCTTTAAGCTCGTCCTCGGCTTTGGCGATCGCCGCCTCGACGGCGGTCTTACCTTCTGTTTCCGCCTCGGCGATCAGAGCCTTGGCCTTCTGCTCGGCCGCCGCGACGGCGGCTTTGCCCTCGGCCTCGGCCTGCGCAATGTTGTATATCGCCTCGAATGACATCGGCACACCCCCTCTATGAACGATTTTTATATAGTTGCCATTTATTATAATAATTGTATCGCATTTCTGCCTCTCTTTCAAGCAAAAGAGACGGCTTTCCCCTGACAATTATTCGACAAAGGGGAAGAACAATACGAATAAACTATCATAATTATATTAAATCACATTGTTATTTCTTTGTCAAACCATAAAGAGCTTCTTGTGGATACGCTGAATAAACACCGTCGGAACGGGATCGAAAAAGGAAAAGCGACGAATGAAAAATCATTCGTCGCTTTTTGCTTCCCGCAGCGCGGAAAAGAATTCCCGCAGCAGGGCGGCGGACTCCTCCGCCAGGACGCCGCCGAGCACCTTCGGATGGTGGCCGTAGCGCTCGAAGAAAAGGTCGATCACGCTGCCGCAGGAGCCGCTGAGCTCATCCCTTGCGCCGAAAACGAGCGAAGGGACGCGCGCGTTGATGATCGCGCCGGCGCACATCGGGCAGGGCTCGAGCGTAACGTAGAGCGTGCAGCCGTCAAGCCGCCAGCTCCCCAGCTTTTCTCCCGCCTCGCGGATAGCCTCGATCTCGGCATGGGCGGTGGCGTCCGCGCGCGCTTCGCGGCGGTTGCGCCCGCGGCCGACGATCATCCCTCTCTCGTCCGCGATCACGCAGCCGACCGGGATCTCGCCCTCCACCGCGGCCTCGCGCGCGAGCGCAAGCGCTTCTCGCATATACTTCTCGTGATCCATACGCATTACCTCAAAACGGGCATCCGAAAGGATGCCCGTTTTCTGAAAACTGAAGACGTAAACTATACTCAGGCCAGCGCCGCGGTGATGATGGACATCTGATAGACCTCTTCCGCGTCGCAGCCGCGGCTCAGGTCGTTGATCGGCGCGTTGAGGCCCTGCAGGATGGGGCCGTAGGCCGCGTAGCCGCCCAGACGCTGGGCGATCTTGTAGCCGATGTTGCCGGACTGGATCTCCGGGAAAATGAAGGTGTTGGCGTAGCCGGCGACCTTGCTGCCGGGGAACTTCAGCTGGCCGACGACCGGAGACACGGCGGCGTCGAACTGCATCTCGCCGTCGAGGTCGAGCTCGGGCGCCATCTCCTTGGCGATGGCGGTGGCGTTGCGGACGAGATCGACGTTCGCGCCCTTGCCGGAGCCCTTCGTGGAATAGGACAGCATCGCGACCTTCGGATCCATGCCGAAGACCTTGGCGGTCTTGGCGGTCTCAACGGCGACCTCGGCCAGCTGGGCCGCGGCGGAGAGGACGACGTTGCCCTCCTTGTCGAGTCGGTCCTCATAGCCGATGTTGATCGCGCAGTCGCCCATGCACAGCATCGGCGCGCCTTCCTTGACCAGGATGAAGCAGGAGCTTACGAGGTTCGCGCCCTTGCGGGTCTTGACCAGCTGCAGCGCGGGACGCACGGTGTCGGCCGTGGAGTAGGTGGCGCCGCCGAGCAGCGCGTCGGCCACGCCCATCTTGACGAGCATCGTGCCGAAGTAATTGCCCTTGGCAAGGCTCGCGCGGCACTCCTCCGGCGTCATCTTGCCCTTGCGCAGCGCGACCATGGTGTCGACCATCTCGTCCATGCGCTCGTAAGTCGCGGGGTCGAGGATCTCCAGTCCTTCGATATCGAAGCCGCCCTTTTCGGCCGCGGCCTTCACGGCCTCGACGTTGCCTACGAGGACGGGGGTGAGGAAGCCGTCCTTCTTCAGACGGGCCGCGGACGCGAGGATGCGCGCGTCGGTGCCCTCGGTGTAGACGATCTTGCGCGGGTTGGCCTTCAGGATCTCGATCAGATTCTCAAACATGTTTCTTCCCTCCGATGAAAGTTTTATTGATCTATTCAAAGGAATCTTGCTCAACAAATTAACTGTAACACTTGCAGGCTCTCTTTTCAAGAGAGAAGTGCTTCATCTGTCAAATCGTTTTTTCCGCGCCGAGGATGCGCAGTCCCGTCATATAGCGGCGCATCATGTCGTAGACGTGGTTGCCGGCCAGGCGGCGGATAAAACTGCGCGTGCGGTGCTCGCCCAAATGCAGCTCACGCACCCACACGCCGTCCGCCGCCGCCATCGAGACGAATACCGTGCCGACCTCGTGGATGCCGTCGCCGTCCGGCCCGGCCAGGCCGGTCACACCCACGCCGATGTCTGCGCCGGAGATCTTCCGGATGCGGTCGGCCATTTCATAGGCCACCTCATAGCTGACAGGGCTTTTTTCCGCAATCAGCGCCGGGTCGATGCCGAGCAGCTTTGCCTTCATCTCGTTGGTGTAGGTCACGGCGCCGCCGAGGAAATGCGCGCTCGCGCCGGGGATGTCGGTAAAGCGCGCGGCGACCTCGCCGCCCGTGCAGCTCTCTGCCGCGGCGAAGGTCATGCCGTTTTTCTCCATCAGCGCGAAGACGGCCTCCTCGACGCATTCCACGTCCACGCCGTAGACGAATTCGCCGAGCCGCCCGGCGGCCTCTTCCATGACCGGGCGGATCATCTCCTCGGCCTCGGCGGCTGTGTCGGCCTTGGCCGTGATCTGCAGCAGACAGTCGCATTCCTTGGCGTAAGGCGCCATCGAGGGGTTGACCATACGGTCCATCTCTTCGCGGAAAAGCTGATCCACGGCGCTCTCGCCGATGCCGAAGATGCGCAGCGAGTGCGACACGATCTGCCCTCCGGAGAGCTTTTGAAGATAGGGGATCGCGCTCCGAACAAACATGGCCTGGCACTCCTTTGGCGGGCCGGGGAGCATGACGACGGTCTTGCCGTCCTTCTCAAAGGCGCAGCCCGGCGCGGTGCCGCAGCTGTTGTGGAACACGGTGCAGCCCTCCGGCAGCAGAGCCTGCGCGTAGTTGTTGGGCGTAAAGTTCCGGCTGTATTTGATGTAATCATACAGTCCTTCGCGCTCGGCCTGGTTTTCGACCAGAGGAAGGCCGAAGCACTCGGCGAGGATCTGCTTGGTCAAATCGTCGCAGGTCGGGCCGAGGCCGCCGGTCGTGATGATGATATCGGCCCTGGACTTCGCGATCTCCACGCAGCGGCGCAGCCGCTCGGGATTGTCGCCCACGACCGTGTGATAGCGTACGTTGATGCCGATCTTTGAGAGCATCTCGGAGACGTCGCGCGCATCGGTGTTCGTCACGTGGCCGAGCAGAAGCTCGGTCCCCACGGAAAGGATCTCGGTATCGAAGCCTTTGTCGATCATCTGCCCACCATGATCCTTTCTACGCCCGCAAGCGCTTCTTCCACCAGCGCGTCGACATCCAGCGCGCTCTCTGCCTTTTCTACCTCGGACAGCTTCGGATGCGTTTTCGGATGCCGCGGCGTAAAGACCGTACAGCAGTCCTCATAGGGCAGGATCGAGGTCTCGAAGGTGCCGATCCGCCGCGCAAAGCGGACGATCTCCTCCTTGTCCATGCCGATGAGCGGCTGGAGCACGGGCAGCGAGAGCACCGCCTGTGTGGAGGCCATGGCCTCCATCGTCTGGCTGGCCACCTGGCCGAGATTCTCGCCCGTGACGATGGCGTGCGCGCCCTGCTGCAGGGCGATCTTCTCCGCGATGCGCATCATGAAGCGGCGCATGATCAGCGTGAAGTATTCCTCGGGGCATTTGTCGCGGATCTGCTCCTGGATGTGCGTAAAGGGCACGACGAGCAGCGGCATCTTGCCGCAGTAAGCCGTCAGCAGCCGCGCCAGCTCGATCACCTTTTCCTTGGCTGCTTCGGAGGTGTAGGGGAAGGAGAAGAAATGCACCGGCACCAGGCGCACGCCGCGCCTGGCGATCATATAGCTCGATACCGGGCTGTCGATGCCGCCGGAGAGCAGCGAAACGGCCACGCCGTTCGAACCCACCGGCATGCCGCCCGCGCCGTCGACGGGGGAGGCGTGCACATAGGCGGCCGCCTCGCGCACCTCGAGGTGGACGGTGAGCTCCGGCTCGTGCATCTCGACACGGAGATGGGGATAGGCCTCAGAGAGCTCGCCGCCGACATACTGGCTCAGCTCGATGCTGGTCATCGGGAAACGCTTGTCGCTGCGCTTGGATTCGACCTTGAAGCTCTTCGCCGCAAGCAGTTCCTCGCGCAGATAGTCTTTCGCCAGAGCCGTGATGGCGTCCTTGTCCTTCGGACACTCGGCCGCACGGCTGAGCTTGATCACGCCGAAGACCTTGCCCGCCGCCTCAAAGGCGGCGTCCATGTCGCTCTTCTCGTCCTCGCCCTCGATGTAGACGGTGGACTGGCTGCACCAGACCCGGTAGCTGCCGAGCCCGTAGAGGGCGTGGCGCAGGTTCGACAGCAGCTTCTGTTCAAATGTTCTGCGGTTGAGACCCTTTAAAACGATCTCACCGAGCTTGCAGAGGATGATCTCTTTCATGCGTGTTATTCCTTATCTGTTCAGGTCGATGCGGACGGGCAGCTCGAAGAGCACGGCTCCGTCTTCCCCCTGCGCGGTGACCCGGAAGCCGAGGCTTTCAAAAAGATACCCGCCCTCTTCGGCCGCGAGGGGAAGCGACAGCGTCCAGAGCTGCCCCTCTCCGGCGGAGACGCCGAGCGATGCTTCAAGAGGGAGCGTCTGCCCATCGGCGGTGTATGCGTTCACGGAAAGCGAGCAGGCCTCTTTGCTTTCGTTCGAGACCGCAAGGCGAAGCTCTGCGGTATAGACGGGATATTCGCCGCGCAGCTCCGCACCGTCGTAGGACAGGGACAGACCGCCGCCGAGGCGCAGCAGCTCGCCGCGATCAGGGGCGGACGCAAGCAGCTCCGCACCCGTCAGGAAGGATTCGGAGATCGTATCAAAGATCATGCCGACCTCTCCCTCACGGCCGTCAAAGCAAACACCGTAGAGCAGGCAATAGCGCTCAGGGGTCTCCCAGGCGACCCAGCGGCGCCAGGTGTCGTATTTCAGGTGCACCGCGCGCAGCGCGTTCCAGCCGCTGCCGGCCGTGCCCTCATTGGGATTCGTGCCCCATTTGCCCGGCTCGAGCAGATCGAGCAGCTCGCGTGGAGCGCCGTCGGAATCCCTGTCGACCGAGCTGAAGAACAGACGGGCAAAGAACCAGTTCGGACTGAGGCGGATCGTGCCGTTTTCCGACCAGGCTGCACAGTAGGCGGGATAGCAGAAACCGCAGTCAAACTCCGACGCGGGACTGAAATACCAGCGCAGATCCTCCGTCGGATTCGCGACGGAGGGCAGCGTGAAGCCCACTTCAAGGGCTTCGGGTACGACGACGGGGTCCGGCGTCGGTTCCGGCACGGCCTCTTCCGTCGGCTCCGGCGTCGCTTCGGACAGCGGAGTCTGATCCTTTCCCGGAAGGGGAGGCAGAGACGGAAGACTGTCGGCACAGCCGGAGAGCAGCGCCGCGAACAGACAGAGCAGCAGGAATATGGATAGGCTTCGTTTCATGTTTTCACTCTCCGCTGGTAAAATCATAGGCGCGGTACTGTACCGCCTCGGCCACGTGCTCCGGCAGGATGTCCGCAGAAGAGGCGAGATCCGCGACCGTGCGTGCGACGCGCAGGATGCGGTCGTAGCTGCGCGCGGAGAGGCCCATGGCCTCAAAGGCGCCGCGCATAAGCTCTTCGCCCTCGGCCGAGAGCGGGCAGAACGCGCGCAGCTCGCGGCTGTCCATGCGCGCGTTGCAGGGCGTGGAGGAGGAAGAAAAACGTTCGCGCTGGATCGCCCGCGCGGCGTCCACGCGCTGCTTGATCTCCTGTGAGCTCTCACTCGGCGCGCGGCGCTTCAGCTCGTCGAACGCCAGCGCCGGGACCTCGGTGATGATGTCGATGCGGTCGAGCAGCGGGCCGGAGATGCGGTTCTGGTAGCGGCGGACCTCCGCCTCGCTGCAGCGGCAGCGCCCGGAGGGATGGCCGTACCAGCCGCACTTGCAGGGATTCATCGCACAAACGAGCATGAAACGGCTGGGATAGGTGACCGAGCCGGACACGCGCGAGACCGTGACGAAACCGTCCTCGAGGGGCTGCCGCAGCACCTCGAGCACATCGCTGCGGAATTCCGGCAGCTCATCAAGAAACAGCACGCCCGTGTGGGCGAGACTGATCTCGCCCGGACGCGGCTGCGAGCCGCCGCCCGCAAGGCCCGGACCGGACACCGTATGATGCGGCGAGCGGAAGGGCCGCGTACAGACGATGGGTCTCTTCCGGCCCGTGAGGCCCGCGACGGAGTGGATCTCCGTGGCCTCGATCATCTCCTCGCGGCTCATGTCCGGAAGGATGGAGGGGAGACGGCGCGCCATCATCGACTTGCCGGAGCCCGGAGGCCCGACGCAGAGGATGTTGTGTCCGCCCGCGGCGGCTACCTCAAAGGCGCGTTTGACGCTCTCCTGTCCCTTGACGTCGGCAAAATCGGGAAGAACAAGCTCTTCCGCGCCGATCTCGGGCGCGGAGGCGGGGGAGATGGACTTCTCGCCCTTCAGAAAGGCGATCAGATCGCCCACGTTCTCAAGGGGGATGATCTCCACTCCCTCGGCGAAAGCCGCCTCCGCGGCGTTTTCCGCCGGGACGAAGAGACGGCGGATCCCGCAGCGCTCCGCGGCTATGGCCATGGGCAGCGCGCCGGCGATACGGCGCAGCGTGCCGTCGAGCGCAAGTTCGCCGAGAAAAGCGCAGTCATCCTTCAGGTGCGGCAGTTCGCCCTGCGCGGCCAGGATCCCGACGAGGATCGGCAGGTCGTAGAGCGTACCGGCTTTCTTTCGGTCGGCGGGCGCGAGATTGACCGTGAGACGGCTGGGCGGGAAGCGGAAGCCGTTGTTTTTGATCGCCGCGCGGACGCGCTCTCGCGCTTCCTTGACGGCGACGTCGGGCAGCCCGACGATCTCAAAGCCGGGCAGGCCGCCGGAGATATAGACCTCGACGGCGACCTCAAAGCCGCCCACGCCGCTGACGCCGAAGCTTCTGATACGGGAAAGCATAGCCCGTCCTCCTTCAAAACAGCCGGAGAAAAAGGGTTCTCCGGCTGTAAAACGCTGTATGATTATTCCTCCGTCTCGCCGACGACGGCGATGTGGAGCTCGTCAAGCTGCTTTTGCGTGACCTCGGAGGGCGCGCCCATCATCAGGTCCTGCGCCTTCTGGTTCATCGGGAAGGTGATGACCTCGCGGATCGATTCCTCGCCCGTGAGCAGCATGACGATGCGGTCGATGCCGGGGGCGCAGCCCGCGTGCGGGGGCGCGCCGTAGCAGAAAGCGTTATACATGGCGGGGAATTTCTTTTTGACGTCTTCCTCGCCGAGACGCACCATTTCAAAGGCCTTGATCATGATCTCGGGGTCGTGGTTTCTCACGGCGCCGGACGCGCTCTCATAGCCGTTGCAGACCAGGTCGTACTGGTTGGCCATGATCTCGAGCGGATCGATCTCACCACGCTCGGCCTTTTCCAGCACCTCAAGTCCGCCGGCCGGCATCGAGAACGGGTTGTGGCAGAACTCCAGCTCGCCCGATTCCTCGCCGATCTCGTACATCGGGAAGTCGACGATCCAGCAGAGCCTGTACTGCTCCTTGTCCATATGCGCGGGGCAGAGCGCGCCGAGCTTTGTGCGCAGCACGCCTGCGGTCTTCTGCGCGACGGCGAGCTTGCCCGCGGCCAGGCCGACAAAGCAGCCGGGCTTGAGGCCGAGGGCCTCGACGATCTCGGCTTTCTTCTCCTGCACGAACTTGGCGATGCCGCCCACGAGCTCGCCGCCCTCGTCCATACGGAACCAGTAGCTCTTCTGCGCGGTCTGCACCTCCACGTCGGCGCAGAGCTTGTCGATCTGCTTGCGCGTGGCCTCAAAGCCGCTCACGACGACAGCCTTGACGGTATTGCCCTCAAAGGGGCCGAAGCCGATATCGCCCAGCAGCGCGGTCGCGTCGGCGATCTCCAGGTCGATGCGCAGGTCGGGCTTGTCGGTGCCGTATTTCTCCATCGCCTCGCGGAAGGGGATGCGCGGGAAGGGCGCGGG
>JAFSJZ010000060.1 GCA_017449185.1 Oscillospiraceae bacterium | reverse complement strand
TTGATCGATTCGGTGCCGAGATCCTCGTAGGCGACGACCTCGCAGCTTTTCACCTGACGTGAGATCATGGCGGAGGCCCCGCCGATGCTCAGCAGATAGACGCCGCCGTATCGTCTGCACAGCTCCGGCACGAAGTCGGAACGGTCTCCCTTTCCGATCGTGCCGAGTGCGCCGAGCTGAAAGCTCATCTCCAGGAAGGAGTCCATGCGCATGCTCGTCGTCGGCGCGATCGAGCCCATTGCGCGTCCCGGCTTCGTCGGGCAGGGTCCGGCGTAAAAGATGAGCTGACCGTCAAAGTCGACCGGGGGCTTCCCTCCGTCGGCCAGCAGCGTCTGTATCCTCTTGTGCGCCGCGTCGCGCGCGGTATACACCGTTCCCGAGAGCTCCAGGACGTCGCCGATCCGCAGCGCGCGGATCTGTTCTCTCGAAACCGGCGTTTCCAATCGGATCATGCTTTCCATATCACAGCGCTCCTCTCTCACAGCTCCGCCGAGGCGTGGCGGGCGGCGTGGCACTGCAGGTTGACGGCGACGGGCAGCGCGGTGATGTGACAGGGCCAGGTCTCGATATGGACCGCGAGAGCGGTCACGCGGCCGCCCATGCCCAGCGGGCCGATCCCGAGATCGTTGATGCGCTCAAGGAGCTCCCGCTCCATCTGCGCGTAATACGGTTCAGGATGGCTTTGGCCTACCGGGCGCAGCAGCGCCTTCTTGGCAAGCCATACGCACTGATCCATCGTCCCGCCTATCCCCACGCCGACGATCACGGGCGGGCAGGTCTTCCCGCCCGCGGCTTCAAGCGAGTGCAGAACATAGTCCTTCACGCCCTCCGCGCCGACGGCCGGAACGAGTGTGGTGAAGCAGCCCATGTTCTCGCTCCCGCCTCCCTTGGGCATGACCGTCACACCGACGCGGTCGCCGGGGACGATCTCGCAGTGCAGCACGCAGGGCGTGTTGTCCCCGGTGTTCACGCGGTCGAGCGGATCGCGGACGATGGACTTGCGCAGATAGCCCTCGCGGTAGCCCACGCGCACGCCCTCGTTGACGGCGTCGGCAAGCGGGGCGCCGCTCCAGCAGACCTCCTGGCCGATCCGGAGATAGACCACGCAGGTCCCCGTGTCATGGCAGCAGGCGATCTGCTCGGCCTTCGCATAACGGGCGTTTTCGATGAGCAGCTTCAGCGTGTCCCGGCCATAGGGGGATTCCTCTTTCGCCAGCGCCGCTTCCAGCGCGGAGACGACGTCCTCGCCCAGTTCGAAGCAGGCCTTCTGGCACAGCCGCGCGATAAGGGGGATCAGCTCGGCCGTATCGATTGTTCTCGGCATCATTACCTCCCGTTGTTTTCTGCGGAGGGATCCGCTTCGGGGGGCGATCCGTCCTCCCGATAGATACTCTCCAGATAGCTGACGAAATTCTCGATATCCCGGTTTTTCCTGCTGCTGATGCGGCAGACGAGATCCACGTCGACCCAGATCGGCTGCTCGAGCGAGATCGCGACGATTCCGGGCTGCAGGTCCGCCATGCTCTTATACATAAAGCCGCAAAAGCCGTATTTTGTGATCAGATTGATATGCACGCTGGTGTTGTTGCTCTCAAGCAGCTCCGCCGAGGGCGGGAGATGCTTGTTCAGGTACTGCGCGATCGCCTGCCCGATCTGATAGTGATCCTTGTAGACGACCAGCTCCTGCCGCACGATCTCATCCCAGGAGACCGTTCTTCTGGAGGCGAGCTCGTGCTCCGGGCTGACGCAGGCGCAGACCTCGACGCTCGTGAGCTTTTTCGTTTCGCAGTGATACAGACCGCTGTTGTCGCCCGTCGCCAGGCACAGGTCGATCGCCCCGTCGGCGATCTTGCGACGAAGGAGCGGAGAAGCCTCGTCAAAGCGGTCGAAGTGGACATAGGGATGCTTCTCCTTGTAGTCCCGGACGTAGCCGAGGTTCGCGATCGCGATCATCGGCGGCATCCCGAGACGGATGGTGTGCTTGTTTCTTCCCAGATAGCTCATCTTCTCGGACATCATCTCGATCTTCTCGAGGATCTCCTTCGCGTCGAGGAGCAGAAAGCTGCCCTCGCGTGTCAGCTCAAGCCCGTTGTTGGTGCGGTGGAAGAGCTTGACGCCGTGCTCCTTCTCCAGCTCTATGATCGCCTGCGAGATGGCGGGCTGGGTGACGTGCAGCGTCTCCGCCGCCTTGGTGATGCTCCCTTTGTTGCACACCTCGACGAAAAAGCGCAGCTGATGGATCTTCATCGCTTTCCCTCCTTTTTTGACATGACCCCTTCGGGGAGGAAACGAAAAGCCGTCCCCTCCCCAAAACAATATCAGAAATCTGGCGAAGAAAC
The DNA here is from genome assembly GCA_017449185.1 of Oscillospiraceae bacterium. Classification (GTDB taxonomy): domain Bacteria; phylum Bacillota; class Clostridia; order Oscillospirales; family Oscillospiraceae; genus Limivicinus. Next base: position 61,230 of record JAFSJZ010000060.1, on the reverse strand, counting down.
CAGTCTCAAAAGAAGAGCGCCGAAACGACGCCTCTTTCCGGCCTTCAGATCACGCCTTTTTCCCGCAGCTCCGCCTGCCCGGCCTCGCCGATGCCCAGCTCCGTCAGGATCGCGGCGGTATCCTCGCCCAGCAGCGGCGCGCGTTTGCGATAGCTGACCTGCGTCTCGCTGAGCTTGATGTGGTTGCCCGTCACCCGCATTTTGGAGCCGTCCGGATGCGGAAGCTCCACGAACATCTCTCGCGCTCCGCCGATGTGCGGATCGTTCACCGCGTCGGCGATCGTGTTGATCGGCGAGACGGGAATGCCGCAGGCGAGAAGCTCGGAGACGAGGGTGTCCCTGTCTTTGTCCGCGAAGAAGCCTTCGATGATCGCCTTGAGCTCGGCGCAGTTTTTCAGCCGCAGGACGTTGGTCTCGAAGCGTTCGTCCTTCACCAGCTCCGGCATGCCCATGTAGGAAGCGAGCGCGCCGAAGAGCTTGTTGTTGCCGCAGCCGAGCACGATCTGCCCGTCGCGGCAGCGGAAGGAATCGTAGGGATACAGCGATTCGTACCGGTTCCCGATCCGGGTGGGGTTGCGTCCCTCGACGAGATAGATCTGGTTCATGATCTCCAGTCCCGCGACCGTGGAATCGACCAGCGACACGTCCACCATCTGCCCGACGCCGGTGCGTCTGGCGTAGTGCAGGGCCGTCAGGATGCCGATCGTGACGGACATGCCGCCCAGCACGTCGGAGATCGCTGTGCCGCTGCGCGTCGGCTCGCCGTCCGGCCAGCCGGTGATGCTCATCAGGCCGCTCATGGCCTGGCCGATGATGTCGTAGCCGGCGCGGTCCCGATACGGGCCGTACTGCCCGAAGCCGGAGACGCAGCCGTACACCAGCGCGGGATTGATTTTGCGCAGCGTTTCATATCCCAGTCCCAGTCTGTCCATCACGCCGGGGCGGTAGTTTTCCAGAACCACGTCGGCCTTTTCGACCAGCTTGAGAAAGATTTCCTTTCCCTCCGGGCTCTTCAGATCCAGCGTGATCCCCAGCTTGTTCCGGTTGACGTTCAGATAATAGCTGCTCACGCCGCCGATGAAGGGCGGAGAGTTGCGGCTGTCATCTCCCTTTCCGGGCTGTTCGATCTTGATGACCCTGGCGCCGAAGTCTGCCAGCAGCATCCCGCAGAAGGGGCCGGCCAGCACGCGGCTGAGATCCAGGATCGTGATGTCCTCGAGTGCTCCGCTCATGCTCCGCGCCACGTCAGCCGACGATTTCCCGCACGAGAGCGAGCCACTCCTCCTCCGTGAGGAAGCGTCTCTTCTCCATACCGATCTCCTTGACGCGGGCGAGAAGCTCCGCGACCTGCTCGTCGGTGTAGCTCTTGCCCAGCTCGTCGAGCTTGATCTGGATGGAGGCCTTGCCGCTCTTCTTGCCCAGGACCATACGGAAACGGTTGCCGACGAACTCCGGCTTGATCGCCATCAGCGTCTTGGGCTCGCGGCGCATCACGTCCATGCCGAGACCGGTCTCGCGCGTATAGTGCGCCTCGCCGACCAGCGGCTTGTTGAAGGCCACCTTGAAGCCGGAGATCTCCTGCACGAAGCGCGAGGTCTCCGTCAGCTTCTCATAGCGGATATTGCTCTCGAGGCCGAGCAGCGCGTTGCAGGCGACCGCGATCTCCTCCAGCGGCGTGTTGCCGCAGCGCTCGCCGAGACCGTTGATACACACATGCACCACCTCGGCGCCGGCGGTCACGCCGGCGAGGGCGGTGGCCACGGACATGCCCAGGTCGTTGTGCGTGTGGACCTCGACGGGAACGTCGACCCAGCTCTTCATCTGGCGGACAAGATAGTAGATCACGTCCGGCAGCGCCGAGCCCGTGGTGTCGATCACGGCGACGGCGTCGGCTTTCGCTTTTCCCACGACCTCGGTGACGAGGCGCTTGAGGAAGGGCAGCTGGGCGCGGGTCGTGTCAAAGGGGAAGAAGGTGACCTTCAGACCCTTTTCCTTGGCATAGCTGACGGCCGTCAGGCACTTCTCCAGCACCTGCTCCTCCGTCCAGCGATACTGGTACTGCAGACGGGGCAGTCCCGCGGGCGCTTCGATGATCACGCCGTCGACGCCGCAGGCCAGAGCCTTGTCGACGTCGCTGATCATGGCGCGGCTGAACGCGTAGATCTCGGCGTTCAGCCCAAGAGAGCAGATCTCCTTGATGGCGTCGAAGTCGTCCTGCGTCACGGCGGGCATGCCCGCCTCGATGCGGTCGACGCCCAGCTCGTCCAGCTTTTTCGCGATGGCGATCTTGTCCTCCTTGTGGAAGACGACGCCCGGCATCTGCTCGCCGTCACGCAGCGTGGCCTCGTGGAAACGTACTCTTTTCGGAAGGTGATAGCGCGCCGTGACCTCGTCGCAGAAGTTGTATTCGCTGATCCACCAGTTCTCGGTCCTCTCCTTGGACATTTGAAGATCCTCCTTTATTATCAGTTGAAAGTGTTTCTTATTCGGCGCTCTTTTTCTCGCAGGCGTGGGCGCAGTGTCCGTCCAGCAGCTTTTCCGCCCGGGAGATGTTGAAGAAGCCGCACATGCACGGCCGCGCCATCTGCAGCGCGGCGGCGCGGGGCGTCAGCACGCCGCGCTCCACGTCGCGCAGCAGCTTTTCCACGAGGTGGCGGCTGACCAGCCCGTGGCCGCACATCGTGGTGAAGCGGCGGACTTCCTCGCTCGCCAGCAGCTCCGTTTTTCCGAAGATGCCGACGGGGCGGTTGACGGAATGGGGCTTCACGCCCGCCTGCTCGCAGATGGGCAGGACAAGATCCCACAGCGCCGTCACGACGATCGAAACGGGGCCGTCCATCTCGGCAAGGAATTTAACGAAGCGCGCAGCCTTGTCCTTATCGTCGAAAACGACGAAGGAGCCGCGGCCGTCCTTGATGTTCGCAATGATCTCCTCGGGCGGATGCTCCACCATGTTGCCGGTCACGATCGAACCCATGTTGACCGCGCCGCACAGATTCGCCGTCGCGAAAAACCATTGCAGAAAAGGCTTCGAGCCTTCGAAGTTCGCTCCCTTCTGGGGATGGGCCATCACGCAGATATCGCCCTGAAGAGATTCGATGTCGCCGTATCGAAAAGATGAATGTGACACTTTGATTCCTCCTGTCTTCAGATAACGGCCGTCTCAGCAGCCGCCGGCCGGGGCTCCGTCCGCCGCGGCGAAGTCGAACAGGGGCTTGCCCAGCCCGATGTTGACCTTCAGATTCGGATACGGTTGATACCCGAGGGCAAGCAGCGTGTCCAAATTGGGATCCTCGAGCTGATCTCCGAGCTTGGAAATGACGCCCAGGGAAAAGACGGTGTCGATGCGGCTCTCAACGGAGCGGAGCGTTTCGAGCACCTGGGGCAGCTTCTCGCTCGGTACGGTGAACTCCAGGATGCCGGAGAGCACCTTTTCGTTGAGCAGCTCGTCGCGGAATTTGCCGGTCGACTGATCGGACATGAGCGCGGTAATGGGATTGTCGTCCTCCCAGCTCACGCCGATCGCGGTCAGGGCCATGGCGACGGTCTCGACGTCCCTCAGGCGCGTACCCACGCCGGGGCGTCCCATCTCCACGCCGACGCCCGCGAAGCCCTCCCGGAAGCGGCCCGTGATGTCGTTGGTCTTCATCTCCACGGTGCCTCTTCCGCCGATCTTCGTCTTGGCCGAGATCGCGCTGGGATCGCTCATGATCTTGCGGTTCATCCGGATCTCGTCGAGCTCGTTCATTTCGATGGCCCCGCGCGGGCACTGGGCGCTGCGGAAACAGACGCCGCACTCAACGCACTCGTCCGCGTTGATCTGCACGATCCTGTCGTGGACCTCGATCGCGCCTACCGGGCAGAAGGGAACGCATTTCCTGCAGTTGACGCAAAGTGTTTTGTTGATGATCATAGTTCCAAACCCCTTTGATGTATTCCCTTTCACGAAACGCCGGAATCGGACGGCTTCGTTTTTTTGAACAGCTTGACGAAAGCCCATTTGAACACGGGCAGGAAGATGCAGATAAAGGTCAGGATCGTGAAGATGAGGCAGAGCGGGCTGGCGACGAAGATGCTCAGCGAGCCCTTCGAGATGATCATCGCCTGGCGGAAGTTCAGCTCGATGTCGTTGCCGAGGATCAGCGCCAGCAGCAATCCCGCGACGGGATAGCCGCCCTTGCGCATGAAATAGCCGAGGAAGCCGAAGATCAGCATGATGATCACGTCGAACATGCTGTTCTGCAGGCAGAAGGAGCCCAGCACGCACAGGAAGGCGACGCAGGGATAGAGCACCTTTTCCGAAACGCGGACCAGCCAGGTGAACAGCGGGATCAGCCCGATGTTCATCAGCAGCAGGATGATGTTGCAGACGTACAGTCCGGCGATGATCGCCCAGGCGATGTCCGGCGTGCGCTCGAACATCAGCGGGCCGGGCTGGAGATCCTGCATGATGAAGGCGCCCATGATCAGCGCCGCGACGGAAGAGCCGGGAATGCCGATGGCCAGCATCGGCGTCAGCGCGCCGGCGACACAGGCGTTGTTCGCCGCCTCGGGCGCCGCGACGCCTTCCAGCGAGCCGTTTCCGAACTCCTCCGGATGCCTGGAGACCTTTTTCGCCGCGCCGTAGGACACGAAGGTCGCCAGCGTGGCGCCCGCGCCGGGCAGGATGCCGACGAAGAGACCCAGCACCGTGCCGAGCAGCGTGGAGGGCGTGACGCTCCGCAGCTCTTTTCCGCTGGGGAAGGTGGAGCGCAGCGAGACCTTGACCTTCTCCATAGCGGGCTTGATTTTCTGCTCCATGCCGCAGAGCACCTCGGTGAAGCCGAAGAGGCCCAGCGCGGCGGGGACGAAGCTGATGCCGTCGAAGAGCTGCGGGATGCCGAAGGTGAGACGCAGCTTGCCCGTGACGTACTCCGAGCCCATTGTCGCGATCAGAAGGCCGAGCGCGACCATCAGCAGTCCGCGCACGGACTTCGAGTCCGTCGCCATGCTGATGGCCACCAGACCGAAGAGCATCACGATGCAGGTCTCGGGCGAGCCGAAGGCCAGGGCGGCCTTGGCCAGCCAGGGCGTGACGAAGGTCATGCAGATAATGCCGATCATGCCGCCGATAAAGCTGGAAAAGCAGCTGATGCCCAACGCCTTGCCGCCTTTTCCCTGCTTCATCAGCGGATAGCCGTCCAGGCAGGTCATGACCGCGGCGTTGTCGCCGGGGGTGTTGATCAGGATCGAGGAGATGCGGCCGCCGTACATCGCGCCGAGATAGATCGCGATGATCAGCGAGAGGCCCTCCACGCGGGGAAGCGAATAGCTGATCGGCAGCAGCAGGGCGATGCCGCAGCTGGGGCCGAGACCGGGGATCGCCCCGACCACGGTGCCGATCAGGCCTCCGAGAAGGATCCAGAGGATAGCGCCGGGCGTCAGCACGCTGACGATGCCCTCGCCGAGCGAGTGAAGGATATCCATATATCAAATCCTCCCCTTCAGAGAAACAGTCCCCGGGGGAACTGAGCCATTTTCAAAATAAACGAGCAAATGAACCACATCACGGCCGGCAGGCCGATGGACACCGGGATGCAGCGCGCCCAGGGGATGCCGTTCCACAGCAGCAGACTGATGAACAGAAAGATCGCCATGGAGGTGAAGAAGCCGAGAATGTTGCACAGGAACACCGAAAAGACAAACAGCAGCACATAGAACAGCGCGACGCGGACGAGCTTTTTGGAATCGACGCTGCGGTCGATCGTCTTCATCTGCGGGAAAAGCTCCGCCAGATTGATGGCGCTGAGGATCAGGACCAGGACCGAACAGATCACCGGCCACAGGCGGGCGCTGGGAAGGCCCTGCGCGTCGAACATGGCAAGTTTTTTTGTATTGAAGATCGCGACGATGGAAAACGAGACGGTAAAGGCAAGGATCACGAGCCGTCCGATCAAAACCACGGGAAAACCTCCTTTCTTGGGGAAAGCGGGCGCGGGACGCGCGGAGCAGCTCCGCGCGTTATTGCTTTCTAAAAAAGATAGTGGGCAAACCGGAGCTGCCCACTATCCTTTTTCATGAAGCCTGGGTCTTTGGATTAACCCTCGTACATGCCGAGCTGCTTGAGCAGGTCGATATAACGAAGCTGGGTGTTCTCCAGATACTCTCTCGCCTCATCGCCGAAGATCGGGTCGGAAGCAAAGAGGAACTTGTCGACGAACTGTTCTCTCCACTCGTCGGTGGCGACCATCTGCTTGAAGTAGTCGATCAGGATCTGGCGCTCGGCCTCGGGGATGTCGGCCGGGGCCACGACGCCGCGGAACATACCCTCGACGACGTCAACGCCCTGCTCGACAAAGGTCTTGCCGTCGGGATAGATGGCGAGCCTCTCCTTGTTGCCGATGCCAAGGATGCGCAGCTGGCCGGACTCGATGAAGCTGCCGCACTCGGTCGGCTTGGAAACGGTCATGTCGATGTGACCGCCGAGCACGGCCGTGACGCCTTCGGAGCCGCCGCTGTAGGGAATGTAGGTGTAGTCGATCCCCGCGGTGGAGAAGACAAGCTGGGCAAAGGTGTGGTTTGCACCGCCGGCAGCGGCGCCGCCGCAGGTGACGCTTCCGCCGCCCTTGACGAACTCAATGACGTCGGTGAAATCCTGGAAGGGGCTGTCGGCGGGGACGACCAGCATGTTGGTGTCGACGCCGAAGATGCAGATCGGGGTGAAGTCGTGCAGGTCAACGCCGATATCGCCGGACAGAGGAGTCGTGACGAAAGCGGGCGTGACGAGCATCAGGTAGTAGGGATTGCCTCTCTTGGCCGCCGTATAGGCCATGGCGACAGCGCAGCTTCCGCCGGGCTTGTAGACGACGTTCAGGTTGACGGGGGCGATGCCCTTCTGCATGATGATGTCGCTGAAGGTGACGGCCGTCAAAGCGGTGCCGCCGCCGGCGGCGAAGGGGCAGACGACCTCGATGTCCTTTTCGGGGAAGTTGGTCTTCGGCGCTTCCTCCACGACGGGTTCCGGAGCGGCGTCGACTGCGGCGGGCGCCGGGGTGGCTTCGGTCGCGGCAGGGGCCGGGGCGGCAGCGCCGCATCCCGTCAGCAGGGCGGCGATCATCACGAAGCTCAGCAGCAGCGCGATTGTCTTTTTCATGATTGTCCTCCTTTTCTAATATATCCTTTTCGTTCGGGGGATCTCCTTTTCCCCCTTTCTGTTTAGATACTATTGCATCGCATGTCAAAAAGCAAAACAGTATTTTTTATATGATCATAATTTTTGCTTATACGCCTTTTCTTTTGGTATGTTTTACCATTTTTATAAACTTTTTACATCTTATTGGATGGCTGAACTCCTGAGTTTGGCAAAGACGCCTCTTTTCGTTCGAAAAATGCGGAGAAGAAACGGTTAGGAACGGCACATCGGCTGCCTGTGTCCTCTTCGCACTTCACTTGAATCCGCAGCCGATAAAAGATATTCTTATACCATGCTCGCATACCGTTTCGCTCCTGTCTAATCGCAGGGCTGAGCCCGTGAATGTATTATCCAGATACGGCACGGTTCAAATTCTTCCGCTCTGACCCTTTTCGTACGTACTTATCCGTGAGGGCGGCATGCCCTTTACTCCCTCTCTGAAAACCTAGGATGAACTGACGCAGGCCGAGATCGACGCCTGGCTTCATAAGAGCATGACGGACGTCGCGGCCGGCCGTGTGATCTCTCAGGAGCAGCTCGACGATAAAATGGCGGAAAGATTTGCCTGTGGATGATAAACAGACATATTGCTTTCAAACGCGAAAAACCGGCGTGTTAGACACGTCGGTTTTTTGCATTTGTCTGACAGCGGTAAGAAGTCAATGCGAAAAAGCGTAAACTCGATTCGTCGAAAAAGAATTATGTAAACCTTTTACGAGGAGATATCATCCGCTTAATCAAGGCTTTCTGTCATACAAGAATCTTTGCGTCGCAAGGAAAACTAAAAGCCGATAGTTCTCGTCGGGGGTTTTTTTGTTGGCGCATAATTCGGAATATCATCGACAACTATGGACAGTAAATCTTTTCTGTCTTTGCTACTGGAATTTACGATTCTTGACGCTTGCCTGACTATAACCTTCTCGTAAACGTTTCTCACATCTCTTCCATTACCGAACCCATCTTCATTTTGAATGATTTTCCAAACCTCAATCAGCTTATTTTTAGCTTCATCAGAAAGCATATAGCCATCTTTTCGCATCATTCTTTCAAAGATTTGCTGTAGCTCTTCCGCATTGTAATCTGAAAAATGTATGTACTTATTAAACCGCGAACGGAGTCCAGGATTTGAATTAATAAAGCGCTGCATTAGCTCTGGATAACCAGCAACAATTACCACAACTGTCGATACAGCGTCGGGCTGTGGATCCTCTTTCCATGCATCCAACATTCTCTTTGCATTATTCTCATGATCAAAACAATCAGGGTCGTCCGCAATCTGCTCAAATTCAATGTCTTGCGCAAGCAGCCCATGAAATTTGGCTCTTGTCAAGATCGGCTCGACTACGCTTTCCGGAATTACGATATCGTCTAAAAACGTTTTTCCCGGACGGATTTCTCGCAGATCATCTTTGCAAAGAGCGATTTTCTGCGCTTATCATACAATGCCCCTGGCTTGCAATCAACGGTGGGAGGGGCCGGCTCTGGCCATAAAATGGGACAATGCTTGTCCCGCAGGTATTCAAATCCTACACCCTCGCTCCTTTTTTGAGTTCACACTTGTACGCACCTCAACAAACAAAAGGGCACCAAATTGGTGCCTCCAGAGACGAAAAAACAGGCCCCGAGGCAGTCCGAGATCTGCTTCGAGGCCTTTTTTGCCTTGTTTATGGCCATTTATGGCCCAAAAACGCTGAAAACGCACCTTTGTCTTGGTAGACAAAAGTGCGTTACAGCATGGCGGAGGGTGCAGGATTCGAACCCGCGTGGACATCACTGCCCTAATGGTTTTCAAGACCACCCCGTTATGACCGCTTCGGTAACCCTCCGTATGGATTTGTGTGTTTTCAGACGACAAGTTTTTTCCCGGAAAAAGCCCGGATGATGGAGAGAAAACAGGAGAGAAAAAGCAAAACTTTCTCTATGAACGGTGCGTGAAACCCATTGAAAACACTCAGTTTTCTGGCGGCTTCTTTCCAATTCGCCTGCGACATTTCAAGACCGCCCCGTTATGACCGCTTCGGTAACCCTCCGTATATATTCATTCACGGTCGGTTTTCAAGACCGCCCCGTTATGTCCTGTTGCGGTACCCGAAATCTTTTGCTCGCTAACCGCTCGCAAGATTTCGACCGCTGCCACTCCTTTTTGCTCGCTTCTTCCGCCCCCGGCGGCGCTCGCAAACGTCCCCGGAGAGGGAAAGGCTCCGTATGTGCCTGTTCTTTATATCACATCGCCCCCGGCCTGTCAACGGAAAAGCCGGGGACGATCCTTCTCAAAACTCGCGCAGTACGAGATCCGTCTCGCCGGGGTTGAGCCCGAGCTCCACGCGCCTGACCTTCGGGTGCGCGGCATAGCGCTCGCGGATGCCGTCGCGCAGGGCGGTGCCGCCGCGGTAGCCGTGGATCACGCGGATGCGATACGCCCCGCCCGCCCTTTTCAGCGCCGCGTCGACGGCAGTCTGCGCCTGATAGAGCGTCATGCCGTGGACGTCCAGCTCGACGATCGCGCCGTTCATACTCATATAATAAAGCCGCCGTCGCAGCCGAGCACCTGCCCGGTCGTGTAGCTCGCCTCGTCCGCGAGGAAGCGGATCGCCTTGGCGATCTCCTCCGGCGTGCCGAGACGGCCCATCGGGATGACCTCGCGCGCGAGCATATCCAGCGTCTCTTCTCCCAGCACCTTGACCATGTCGGTGTCGATGACGCCGGGGGCCACGCAGTTGACGCGGATGCCGCTCGGCGCAAGCTCCGCGGCCAGTGAGCGCGTCAGCCCGATGATCGCGTGCTTGGTGGCGGAGTAGGCCGACTCGCAGCTTGCGCCGTGGCTGCCCCAGATGGAGCTGACGTTGACGATGCAGCCCGCGTGCTCGTGCAGCATGTGGGGAAGCACCGCCTGTGTGCAGTTGAAGCAGCCGCCGAGGTTGACGGCTAAAATACGCTGCCAGAATTCGGGCGTGATGTCCTGAAACTGACGCTGCTCGGCGATGCCGGCGTTGTTGACCAGCAGCGTCACATGGCTGAGCTCGCGCTCGACGCGGCGCACCATCGCCTCCACCGCCGCGGCGTCCGCCACGTCCGCCCTGTGCGTGATGACCGCGCGCCCCTCGGCGCGCAGCGCTGCGGCAAGCTCCTCGGCGCAGTCCTCGCGCTCGATATAGTTGATGCACACGGCGTAGCCCGCGTCGGAGAGCTCCCGCGCGGCCGCGGCGCCGATGCCGCGGGACGAGCCCGTGATCAAAGCGACCTTCATGTCTCTGCCTCCCTCTTTGCAAGCGATGCGGCGATGATCTCCCGCGCGTGGTCAGACAGCTCCGCCGTCTTCATCGCGTGCGCCTCGTCCGCCGGGACGACCTCGAGGATGTCGATGTACACGTCCGACGGGCGCAGGAAGAAGAAGCGCTTTGCCCTGTCGGTCCCGCTGACGGAGGCGATGACCAGCGGCACATGCGCGCGCTGGGCAATCTTGAACGAGCCGTGGTGGAAGGGCAGCATCTCGCGCGTCTTGCTGCGCGTCCCCTCGGGGAAGATGCAGACGCTGCACAGATCGCGCTTGAGATAGTCCGCGGCGCAGAGGATGGTCTTGAGCGCCTCGCGGTTGTTCTCGCGGTCGATCGGCAGGAAGCAGGCGCCGTAGGCGATCCGTCCGAGGACGGGCAGCTTCATGTTCGAGGGCTTTGAAATATAGGCGAGGTTATAGCCGCGCAGCGCATGGAAGAGCGCCAGCGGGTCAAAAAGCGAGCGGTGGTTGGCCACCAGCAGAAAGCGCTCGTCCTTCGGCAGCTTCTCCAGGCCGCTGACGTGCGTCCTCACGCCGCAGTAAAAGCAGCAGATATCTCCGCCGCCCGCGATGATGCCGCGGCAGAGCGCGTTTTGTTTCTCGCGCGGCCAGTCGGGACGGATGAACAGGCTCAGAACGGCGGCGAAGAGAACGTACAGCACCGTCAGCGCGGGCACGCCGAGCACGAAGATCAGCGCGCATTTCCACAGCTCCGCGGCAGGGAGCGCCGCGGCGAAGCCGTAGACGACGGCGGCGATAAAAGACAGGATCGCAAATATGCCGATCAGCATAGCGCAAACTCCTTGAAAAACTTGATATATTCTTACTATATACCTCTCTTGCGCGCTTTTCAAAGCCTTTTTCTCTTTATTTACAATTTCTTCGTTTTCTGTCTCCTTCCTGATCCGGGTCAGAAGATTCCCGTTGCAAGTTGACCGCTTTCGTACTAAAATGTTGATATGGATTTTATGCGCACTATGATAAACGGAAGGAGCGTTCCCATGAAATACATCATGTCCCTCGACCAGGGCACCACCTCCTCGCGCTGCATTCTCTTCGACCGTGCGGGCAACATCTGTGCCACCGCGCAGAAGGAATTCCGCCAGATCTTCCCACGCCCCGGCTGGGTGGAGCATAACGCGAACGAGATCTGGGACACGACGCTGGAGGTGTCGCGCAGCGCGCTGAACAAGCTGGGCGTCACGGCCGCGGACATCGCCGCCATCGGCATCACCAACCAGCGCGAGACCACCGTGATCTGGGACAAGAAAACCGGCGAGCCCGTCGCCAACGCCATCGTGTGGCAGTGCCGCCGCACCTCGGACATCATCGACGGGATCGTCAAGGCGGGCTGGAGCGACAAGATCCGTGAAAAGACCGGTCTTGTGCCGGACGCCTATTTCTCCGGCTCGAAGATCAAATGGCTGCTCGACAACGTCCCCGGTGCGCGCGAGCGTGCGGAGAAGGGAGAACTGCTCTTCGGCACGATCGACACCTGGCTGATCTGGAAGCTGACGAAGGGCCACGTCCACGTCACCGACCAGACCAACGCCAGCCGCACGATGCTCTACAACATTCACGAACTCTGCTGGGACAAAGAGCTGCTCGCGCTGCTCGACATCCCCGAGAGCATCCTGCCCGAAGTCAAGCCCTCCAGCCACGTATACGGTTACAGCTCTTTCGAGCTCTACGGCGGCGAGATCCCGATCGCCGGCGCGGCGGGCGACCAGCAGTGCGCCCTCTTCGGGCAGTGCTGCTTCAAGCCGGGCGAGATGAAGAACACCTACGGTACGGGCTGCTTCCTGCTGATGAATACGGGGCGCGAGAGCGTTCTGAGCCGCAGCGGTCTCGTCACGACGATCGCCGTCGGCTTCGAGGATCACGTCGAGTACGCCCTCGAGGGCAGCGTCTTCGTCGCCGGCGCGGCCGTGCAGTGGCTGCGCGACGAGCTGGCCGTCATCACCAGCGCCAAGGAGAGCCAGCAGTATGCCCTTTCCGTGCCGGACAGTGCGGGCGGCTATGTCGTGCCGGCCTTCACGGGTCTCGGCGCGCCCTACTGGTCGCAGCGCGCCCGCGGCGCGATCGTCGGCATCACCCGCGGCTTCGGCCGCGCGCACCTGATCCGCGCGACGCTTGAATCGCTGGCCTATCAGACCAACGACATCGTCTCCGCCATGGAGCAGGACTCCGGCATCCCCATCAAGGGACTGAAGGTGGACGGCGGCGCCTGCGCCAACAACTTCCTGATGCAGTTCCAGAGCAACATCACCGACTGCGAGGTCTATCGCCCCCAGTGCATCGAGACGACGGCGCTCGGCGCGGCGTATCTGGCGGGTCTCGCTGTCGGCTATTGGAAGAGCCTCGACGACATCCGCAGCAACTGGGCGATCGACCGCGTCTTCTCCCCCTCGATGGACGACAAGGACCGCCATGCGGCTCTGCACGGCTGGCACAAGGCCGTCCGCTGCGCCCTCACCTGGGCCGACGAGGACGAGGACCTTTAAGCCTTTGGACTTTCGTATTCAGTGAAGGGAAAGATATGGATTACACCAAACTGCGCAATTGCGAACTGTTTCTTTTCGACATGGACGGGACCTTGTATTTGGGCGACGAGGTCTACGACGGCGCGCGGGAGCTGATGTTTGACTTCCCGCGTATGGGGAAACAGTATATTTATCTCACGAACAACTCTTCCCGCGCGGGCGAGGATTATATCCACCGCCTGCGGCGGCTGGGATTCCCCTGCGAGCGGGAAAACGTCTTCACCTCCGGCATGGCCACCGGGATGTATCTCAATCAGCACTACCCTGACGCCTCGGTCTATATTGCGGGGACGAGGGCCTTCCACCGCGAGCTGCTCAGCTATGGCATCCGGCTTGTCAACGACGAGCTGGGTCACACGGAGGCGGACACGGTGGATGTGGTCGTGCAGGGCTTTGACACCGAGCTCGTCTATGAAAAGCTCGAGCGCGCCTGCCATTTCCTGCGCCGGGGCGCGGTCTTCATCGCGGCCAATCCCGACTGGGTCTGCCCCATGCCCGCGGACGAGGTGCTGCCCGACTGCGGCAGCATCTGCGCGCTGCTGACGGCCTCCTCCGGTCGGGAGCCGACCTATATCGGCAAGCCCAACCGCAACATGGTGGACGTGATCTCGACCATGACGGGCGTGCCCAACGAGAGGATCTGCTGCGTGGGCGACCGGCTCTATACCGACATTGCCGTGGCGCAGAACGCCGGCGCGGTCAGCGTGCTGGTGCTCTCGGGCGAGACGAGCCCGGAAATGGCCGCTGCGGCCGAGCGGCAGCCCGACTATATCCTGCCCAGCGTCAAAGAGCTGCACGAGCTCATCCGCTGAAGTCGGATCTCTCCGCGCCCCGGCTGCAAGCGGCCGGGGCGCCGGATTCTCCATGGAAGTGACAACATGAAGCCAAGCCTTCTCCTCCTGCTGTTGACAATACTGCTGATCGCCGCCTTTTATCTTTTTCTCCCGGCGCTGAAGGACTGCGCTCTGCCCGCGCCGCGCGGCGGAGCGCGAAGCCGCAGGCTCGATCTGCTCGAGCGTGCCGCCGTCGCGCTCGTCACGCTGCTCTATGCGCTTGCGGCCTTCTCCCATCTGGGAGAGACCTCCGCGCCGCGGACCGGGCACGTGTTCTCCGAGGGCGAGAGTATGACGCTCGAGCTTGCCGAGAGCCATGAGCTTTCCCGCGCGATGATCCGCAGTGTGATCGGCACGGGAGGTTTTTCTCTTTCTCTTTCCGAGGACGGGCAGAACTGGGTCGAGGCGGCGGATTTTGACCAAAACTATGTCGCGCTGCTCAAGTGGCATGAGATCGAACTGGGCGGGCGGGCGCGCTGGCTGCGTCTCACGGCCCGCGGCGTTCCGGAGCTGTCTTCCCTCACGCTTTACGACGAGAGCGGCGCAGCTCTTGATTGGAAAACGGTCAATGAACTGACCGATGAACAGGACCTCACGCCCGAAAAACCCCATTTCCTCAACTCCAGCTATTTTGACGAGATCTATCACGCCCGCACGGCGCTGGAGCATCTGCGCGGCATGTGGCCCTACGAAATCTCCCATCCCCCGCTCGGCAAACTGATCATCGGCCTGGGCATTTCGCTCTTCGGCATGACGCCCTTCGGCTGGCGCTTTTCGGGCACGCTCTTCGGCGTGCTGATGCTGCCGCTCGTCTACGCCTTCGCGCGCAGGCTCTTCGGGCGCGGCAGCGTCCCGGTGTGCTGCACGCTGCTGCTCGCGGCGGATTTCCTGCACTTTGTGCAGACGCGTATCGCCACGATCGATACCTACGGCGTGTTCTTCACGCTGGCGATGTATTATTTCATGTACCGCTGGCTCTTCCCGGAGAGCCGCGACGGTCTCTCCCCCGCTCCGGCGGAGGGCGGACGCCGCGATCTTGCGCTCTCGGGGCTCTGCTTCGGGCTCGGCGCCGCCTGCAAATGGACCTGCCTCTATGCCGGGGCGGGGCTCGGCGTGATTTGGGCCCTGCACTGGGTCTTCCGCTTCACGCACGAGGGGCGCGGGGCATGGCGTTCCTTTCGGCGGAACGTCTTCTTCTGTCTCGCTTTCTTCGTGCTCGTGCCCGCGCTGATCTACTATCTCTCCTACTTCCCCTACGGTGCAGGCAAAGGTCTGGGCGGAGGCCTGGGCATGTACTTCACGCGCGACTACGCCAAGCTCGTGCTGGATAACCAGGCGTACATGTTCCGCTACCACAGCGGCGTGAACGCCACGCATCCCTATTCCTCCCGCTGGTACCAGTGGATGCTGGATCTGCGCCCGATCCTCTACTATCTCGACTACAGCGGCTCGGCGCGCTCGAGCTTCGGCGCCTTCGTCAATCCCGTGCTGTGCTGGGCGGGCCTGATCGGTCTGTTCGTCACGGCCTGGTGCGCCGCCACGCGGCGGGACCGCCGAGCGCTCTTTCTGACTCTGGGGTATCTGGCGCAGCTCGTGCCCTGGATGTTCATCTCCCGCGTCACCTTTGAATACCACTATTTCCCCTGCTCGGTCTTTCTGGTGCTGATACTGGGCTACGTCTTCTCCCTGATGCGCGGGAGCGGGAAGCTCTGGCGGCTGCCTGTCTGGGGCCTGACGGCGTTCGCCGTCCTCCTCTTTCTCTTCTTCTATCCCGCGCTCTGGGGCGCGGAGCTCGACAGCGCCGCCGCCTCGCGGATCTACCGCTGGCTTGGCAGCTGGCCCTTCTAGTTCGCTCAAGGGATCCCGATTACTTCTCTCTTGCATTTTTCGCGAAAAAGGGATAGGATAGTATCATCCATCATGAATGGGAGGCCTGCACCATGAAATGTCCCCGCTGCGGAAGTGAAATGACGCTCGACAGCCATCGCAAATACAGCGCCTACATGTGCTACGAGTGCGGCTATATCGAGGGCCGCAACAACGACGTCAAGCCCGGCGTGAAAAACTACGAGCGCATCAAATCCCTCAACTACAACGAGCTGACCGCCTTTATCTCCGCGGGTCTCGGCGTGGATCAGGACAAGGTCCACGAATGGCTCGGCAAAACCACGTAAAAAAACGGGAGCTTATCAAAAGCTCCCGTTTTTTATGTGAAATGATTGAACGTGAAGAGGGGGCTTGCCCCTACACCCATAAGAGAGTTTTAAGCAAAAATGAATTGGCATCTGTCTGACAGGATTACAAAAAAGAGATGATCTGAACTGTTTAGGTCCAGACCATCTCTTTTTTGCGCTTAAAATACTTCTTTAGGGTAAAATAATAAAACAGTGCTATGGGTGCTATTGTAACGCTTCATTTAGCTCAATCAGGAAAGAATTCACTTCATCACTATCCTTCATCATAGTCTGATAAAATGCCTCTATCAAGGTTTTCCCATCTAGCATCAAAAGTTTCCTGAACTCGTTGAACCAGTCGTGGCAGTCAAGCCCATCTATCTTTGCTAATACTGCAATTGTTTTTCCTTCATCCTTGCCAAGATATGAGCACAATTTGCTAATATTTGGAGTTTGATGCATATATTCTCGCAGGACTTCTTCTATTGCCTTCTCTCCTGGCAAAAAACAATACTTCCAATTGAGCAACGATGGGTCTAGCACTGTTCGCATATCGCCATCGTAGATACCAACAAACTGATACTTTATTCTCTCACTGAAGGGAAACGTTAAACGTTTTGTTATCTCTGCTTCACCTCCAACTGGATCAATAGCAAATGTTCTCAATAACTGAGGATTCCGATCTTCTAAAACAGTGCTTAGTAAATCAGATGCAACTTTGTCTTCTACAAAAAAGGTTCCAATACTATTGCTTTCAAGCCCCAACAAATTCTCTGCTGTAAGATTTTCATCTGGCGGAACGATTGAAACAGCACTCCCCATACGACTAACGATCCTAACATTATCGTTTTTAATACTAGCTAATATGTATGGGGAATGGGTTGTAAGTATTACTTTAGTTCCTTTCTTTGCCATCTGCTTTGCAAGATAGTTTGCAAAGTGTATCTGAGATGAGATGCTGATAAACGTCTCTGGTTCCTCAAGTATTATTAGGGTATCCTTGTCCACGCTGTTTATACGCCAGAACAAGTAAAACAAGAAGTGTTCTCCGTATCCCATTCCTTTCGTGTCGTATTCTTCGCCATCTACTTCGACTGAGAAATATGGAATTGTTGAGCCAGAGCCGCCTACGTCCTCTAATTCACGGATAGAACACGTAGTATACCTTTTACCAACCAAATAGTTTATTTCTTCAATACTTGATTCAGGTAGTTCATACTCTTCATACTGCTCCAAGAGTTCATCTAGGTTTGCTTGGCTAACGATAAATCTTTGAGCGTTTACACTATCGGTGGAATCTATGAAAACAATTTTATCCTCATCCCATCCAATTTCAATAAGTCTTTCCCCATCACGGTTAGAGCACATCACGTCACATCCAGACAAGGTTGCTCTGCAATTAATTGTTTGGGAATGGATTCTATGCCTATCTTGATCAGATAGTGGTAATCCAACAACGGCTTTAATCGCGGACACAATTGTACTTTTCCCGGCACCATTTAATCCACAAATCGCGAGAATCCCCTGAGGAAAGGAAAAAGTTGGCAGGTTGTTTAATCCATTGAAATTTATCTCCAGCAGACTGTCAGTATACTGCCGTTTATATGCAGTGCTCCAATAATCCTGTGCTTTTGCATCTCTCATCAGAAAGCCTCACCCCAACTATACTTGCTGACGATAGTCTCTAACATGCTATTCATGTTCTCATAATCAGAAAAAGATGATAAGGCTAAAGTCAACAAATCGGTTTTTTCATAAAGCAAGGCATCCCGAAAAAGTGCAATGATTACATCACGATAAATAATCGAAAGCGCATCTGTGCTGCCCATACTAGACCGTTGGTTGAATGTATTTAACATCAACTCGAAAAAGGGTAACTGCTTAAGCATTTTTGCATAAACACTTAAATACTTTTCGTCTGTCTTTTTGCTCTGTCCTTTTACAAAAGCTCTACAAAACTCAAAGTATGTGATTACATCGCTAAATGCAGTTTCATCCATATCAAGATTCTGCCGAGTGAAAATCAACCAACTATATAGAGTCGCCTTGTTGAACGAAAACTTGTAATCATCCCTCGCACAGATACTTGCCAAGAATTTGTGAATCGACTCATCTACGATCTCTATGCATTCGTCAGAAAAAGGCTGTCCTTTTCGATACTGCTCTGAGATATCAGTTGAAGTGATTTTCTTTTTCAAGGTACCTAATTCAACGGAATAGCAAAACTTAGATATTATTTCGTCGTAAGCCAATCTGGAGTTAGAGAACCCAAGGAGTTCTTTTGTCCCACCTAAAGAAATAAACATATTTGACAGGTTCTTTACTTGGTCTCGCGTAACGCCAATATATGCATTTCTTTGTTCAGCAGATGTAAGCGCGGAGGGTTGGTTCAATCGATAAAAAAGTTCTGCGGGCTCCTCAGGTTTATATTCTGTTAAGCGAACAATGTTTATACTATACTGGCGAAACCGTCGTTGCCATTCTTTCGGCAGATCGCGATAAAACATTCCATCCAAACTGGCAATACTCGAGTCAAATGGTTCAATTTTACCATCGACACAAATTATATTATCATTAAAGTCCCGAATTGCAGCAAGGCGCTGTTGCCCATCTAAAACTTCATCTATCGCATGACTATTAAGGACGACATGTATGGGAGGGATACGCCATCCTCGTAAGATGGAATCAATCAGTTTTCTCTTTTTTTGAGGCGTCCAGATTTCGCCTCTCTGAAAATCCGGTTGCAAATCCATATCACCGTTTTTAATTCTGCTAACCACAGTTTCAATTTCTAGTTCAGTAGTTTGACACTTCATTCAGTTCACCCCACAAGTAATAGCTATAAATTGTTTGTTGAAGAATAATATGTTTATTTACAATCTCGCAAGGAATATATATCTTTATCAATCCACTTAATCTTTTGTGCGAAAAGCATCTTCTTTCGGCGCAGCTTGGCTATTTACCATGGACATTAACATCTGCGGTAGGATCTCCGCCATTGTACTGTTAATAGTCATGTTGTTGTCAAAAGCTGTTGCCATCCCGTATGGAATATACGGATTCTGAATGTCCTCCCAACTAATGGTTTCCTTATATCCAAGCGTAGCCGCCATGCTCTCTATCAACTTGTATAAAGCTTCTGTCCGTTGCTTAATTTGCATCTGATCTGGGTTTTGAACACATAATTGCTTGTAATACTCTTTCCATCGATCACGAACCGTTTTGTCTTCAGCAAATACGATAGGGATACTGTTTAGGGCGAGAACTGCTTCCTGAGACCATCCATATCGATATGTCATTACAGCCTTAAATACCGCCACTTTATCTCTGCGCTTTTCTGCGCGATCCTGAAGCATTTGTCCGATCCATACCGCGGCAATCGGAGCAACAATTATTGCGATAATATTGATCCACATCATATCTCTAGCTCCTTATCTTTAGTCCCTCAGCGTCCCAATCGGGATGATCTTGACCCCGTCCTCGCGGGTATAGGCCATTTCACCGCCGGTGATGACCATGAGCAGGTCCGGTTCACGCAGGGGCACCTGAGTTTCTTTTTCGTTATACTTGCGGATCAGGCGCGTGATCTCCAAAAGGTGCGCGGCGCCTTCTTCGATCTCCTTGCTGCCCAGCTTGAACTCGATCAGCGCATAGCGCCCGTCGTCCAGATGAAGGACCGCGTCGGCTTCCAGATCGTAGCGGTCATGATAATAGGACAGTTTCCCGCCGAGCGCCTGCGAATAGACCTTCAGATCACGGATGCAGAGACATTCGAAAATGAAACCGAAGGTCTTTAGATCCGTCTGCAGGTATTCGGGCGTCAGACCCATGGCGGCCACGGCGATGGACGGATCGGTAAACTCACGCTTCTTGCCGGAGCGGATCGTCGTCGCGGAACGGATCGCCGGGCACCAGGCCTCGATGTCTTCAATCACAAACAGCTTTTCCAGGGCGTTGAGATAGCTGTCCATCGTGGCTGAGGTCATACTGTCTGCATTGGCGGAAACATCCCTATAAATGTTCGTCTTCTTGGCAAGGGTAGAGATGTTCCGAGCGTACGAGCGCAGGATCATATTCGTCCACACGGGATTCCGCTGCACGCCGTCCACGGTGGAAATGTCCGTCTCACAAATGTTGTTAATATAGTCGCGGGCGATCAGCAGCTTGGCCGCGTCGCTCTTTCTGCGCAGCGCACCCGGCCAGCCGCCGCGGCAGGCGGCAAAAATCAGCTTTTCGATCGACAGCTCCGACGTGATCCCGTCGATGTCCAAGCCCGGGTCATTGAACAGCGCTTTCAGTGAAATGTTGCCGTTGGATTCCTTCGACTCGAACAGGCTCATGGGGTACATCTTCATGCGAGAGATTCGGCCGGTGCCGGAGTGCATGATCTTGCTGTTGTCCACAGAGGTCGAGCCCGTGAGGATAAACAAGCCTTCTTCTTGACGCTGATCCACAGCAGTACGCACGGCGTCCCACAGCACTGGAGCGACCTGCCACTCATCGATCAGGCGCGGATTTTCTCCGCGCAGCAGCAGGGAGGGCTTAGTATTGGCCGTGGCCATATATCCTTCCCGTCGGTCCGGGTCCTGCATCCGCAGAATGCTTTTCGCCTGCTGCTCGCCCGTCGTGGTCTTTCCGCACCACTTCGGCCCGACGATTAGCGTGGCGCCAAATGCCTCCAGCCGCAGAGCCAACTCGTTATCGACTATTCTTGGTAAGTATTCCGGCATAATATGCGCCCCCATGAGAAATTCTCTGCTTGTATTATAACCTTGTTTTTATGCCTGGTCAACAATTGATTTGCATTTTTGGTTTATTATGTTTTGCGTTTTTGAGGCAAATTGGTTTGCATAATTGACAAAGCAAGCTCTCGTTTTAGTAATAAAACATAGACGACCTGAGAGAAAAGCCTTTTCGTTAATCAAATCTTAATGTCGAATTAAGACCTCCCAACTTGAAAAGGTTAGCCAAATCAACTATAATCATTGACATTACTAATCGATATTCCCTTTAAGCCGGTTCGGGAGCGGCAGAATGCAAAACAAAGGAGTAAAACATGGATTGGGAATTGAGTATTCGACATCTTATTTGTGGATATATCCCTGTTTTCTTTGCTTTGGCATGTTACTTTATCTTGACAAGCAAACGAAAAAAGTTGCCAATATGCCATATCATAGTTTCATTCATATTCTGCTTTTATCTTGTAGGAGTACTAACAATGACGGGGATATGGTATCTTGGATCATTTGCACCCAGAATTGTTTATATCCCTTTTGTAGATATGATACGGGGCCCTGTCGATACTGCACTAAACATTCTTCTGTTTTTCCCTCTTGGGTTATTACTCCCAATCATGTACAAAAGGTACGATAGCATTAAAAAGGTTGCGTTGGCAGGTTTCCTCATTTCATTATCCATTGAGCTGGTTCAAATGTTCGAATGCGGAGCTACAGATATCAATGATTTGATAACAAACACCATCGGCGCGTGTTTGGGTTACTTCATTTCAAAATATCTCCGCAAGATCTTTCCAAAATCGTTGATCGGTTCCCTGCAAATCGATGGCGAACAGTGCCGTTATGAATTGCTTCTGTTTTGCGCTCTCTCATTTGTATCAATGATTACTGTTCAGCCGGAAATATATCATTCTTGGTTTGCTGCAAATAAAGACAGCGGAGAAATCAGCATCTGGCAATAATCAAAATAACCCAGGTGTATGAAACCAATCATACGATGGAGGAAAACATGTTCGAATTATTTGTATCAACGTATCCAAATATCACCAACCCATTTTCTGATCTTGCTGGAGATAGAGCACTTGATTTATACGGAGCATCATCAACTTGCATAGTTGATGCGTCGTCTTTAGAAGAAGCAATAGATCAATTTTGCTTATCCGAAACATTCAAAACATTTCGTGAAAAACACACAGGAAGGGTATATATTTACATCTGGCTTGATGCAACAAGTGTAAAGCGTGTTGATTGATTATTGTGAGATCATATGAATGTGTGATAGCTATCCTCTTGTGCTTTCTTCAGTCCGTTGCAAAAACCATCAAAAGTAGAGTTGTCGCATTAAGAGCAAGATTCGCCTTGTATTACACTTATTCGTTTTTGTCCTTGCCGAAAAGTTCGAAACCTGCTTAAGAGCAAGTTTCGCATCGTCTGACAAAAATGAAATTGTGTCCTCCGACACTTGTTGGGGTTAGCGCACCCCAATCCCGCGCAGTTCGATTTCATCTCACAGTTTTGCAACCGAGCTGCAAAAGAAAACTATTCAGCTTGCGTTTGCAGCCTGAATAGTTTTTTCATTTTCATTTCACATTGTCCGGTTTATGGGACTCGTTTTGTGAGAGAATGAAAACGCTAAAAAACGTGAAGGAGGTCGCTCGATGAGAAAAGAATTAGAGGAAGCTTACGACGAAGAATTGGACGATGAAATGATAACCAGAGAAGATCTTCGCGAAGATTTCGAAGATGACGAAGAAACAGATGGATCATGTATTCCGGTGCTGTATTTTCATAATCCCGACCCATATGCTAAACGCACTTCTCTGCCGGACGATCATCCGCGACGAAATTATAGAATCGACGAGGACGGCCACATCGTTGTCAAAAACCTGAGCGCATGGTGGATCCCGGAGATGAAACTTATAGAAGAAATCGATGGAACGATCTATACCGTCACCGGAAGCTATGAGGGAGCAGAACATTTGGATCAAAAACTGTTCCGGATCATGCTGCACAATCTGGAGGATTCCGAATGACAAACGAGAACGAGTTTGATATAATAACGCCATCCAATCCTGTACAGACAGTTGCCCATGAAAAGGAGGAAACAGAATTGATCAGGGCAACTGATAAAATCACTGCATTATACTGCCGCCTCTCGAGTGAGGACTCCCTCGAAGGAGAGAGCAACAGCATTCAGAATCAGCGCCGTATCCTCAGCGACTATGCACGCGAAAAGCGCCTGCCGAACCCCGTTTTCTTCATCGATGACGGATACAGCGGAACCGATTTTGATCGCCCCGGCTTTCAGGAAATGCTGGACGAGATCGAAGCGGATCATGTGGCGGTCGTGCTGACAAAAGACCTTTCCCGCCTCGGGCGCAACTCCACGACGACGGGTATGTTCATCAACATCACCTTTGCCAAACACGATGTCCGTTACATTGCGATCAACGACAACTTCGACACGATCAACCAGAACAGCGTGGACAATGATTTTGCCGGGATCCGCATGTGGTTCAACGAGTTTTATGCCCGCGATACCAGCCGCAAGGTCCGTGCCGTCGTCAAGGCAAAGGGAGAGCGCGGAGAACCGCTGACCGGATTCCTGCCGTATGGCTACGTCAAAGATCCGAACGATCCGAAGAAATGGATCGTGGACGAGGAAGCAGCAAAGGTGGTCAAACGCATCTTCGCACTCTGTATGGAAGGTCGAGGCCCATCTCAAATCGCAAAACAACTCAAAGAGGAAAAGGTCTTGACCATAACCGCTTACCGCCTACAGGAAGGTCACAAAGCCAATCACCCAGAACCGTCAGACCCCTATGATTGGGAATCAAGGAGTGTAGCGGATATCCTGGAGCGCCGCGAGTACACTGGCTGTACGGTTAATTTCAAGACTTACTCCAATTCCATTTGGGACAAGACGACCCGCAAGAATCCGGTGGAGAATCAGGCGATCTTCTACAACACGCACCCGGCGATCATCGACATTGACACCTTCGATAAGGTGCAGGAGATTCGGGAACAGCGCCACCGTAGGACAAAATCTGGCAACACGCACACGTTTTCCGGCTTGGTGTTCTGCGCAGACTGCAAAGGTAAGATGTATTTCAGCGGTTCTCACGACGATCCGGGAAAATGGAATTACACCTGCTCGAACTCTCGCGGCAGCAATTCTCCTTGCACTGCTCACTTTATCCGCGCAATCGTGTTGGAGCGACTGGTCTGGAATTACACGCAAAGGGTCATTGAGCTTGTGCTCCGCTATGAAGTCCATTTCCGGGCGATCATGGAGGAGAAGATGCAGACCGAGAGCAAAGCGATCCTCAAGGACAAGCGCAAGCAGCTTGAAAAGGCAGAAAAGCGCATCCAGGAGCTTGACCGGCTATTCGTGCGAACCTACGAGGACAATGTATCCGGGAAGTTGAGCGACGAGCGCTTTGCCTCGATGAGCCGGGGCTACGAGGAAGAACAGCAGGACCTGAAGGAAACGGCAGAAGCTCTCCGGAAGGAGATTGAAGTACAGGAACAGCAGAACCAAAACTTAGACCTGTTCATTGAGCGGATTCAGAAGTACACGGCCTTGGAGGAGCTGACGCCCTATGTGGCGCATGAGCTCATCAAGGCGATCTATGTTAGGTGCTCCGGATAAGAGCAGCGGCAAGCGCCGCCAGAGCGTCCACATTGAATACGATCTGGTCGGTTTTATCCCGCTTGATGAACTGATGAAGCAGCAGACGACATGACAAAATGCCATGCCGTCCCTGCAAAGACGATAAAACTATCTTACGGGAGTTGGCCCTTCCGCCAGCCCCTTCACAATCCTCCCCCTGTGTGTCGAAGGATCGGACGCAAGGCTCTTTCCCGCGTGCCGAATCGCATGAAAAAAGGCCGGAACGGTTTCCCGTTCCGGCGCTTTTCTTTTTTTGTTTATTTTTCGATCAGCCGCGTCATGCGCGCAAGCGTCAGGCGGTTGCGGATGGCCGAGGAGATGTCCAGGAACTCGTCTTTCACGGCCGGGTCGATCTCCAGCTCCTCGAGAGAATGCTTTGCGCCGATCTTCGTGTAGAGCGCGATCAGCTCCTCCGCGGGCGGGATCGCCGCGACGATCTCTCGGATCTCGTCCCAATGCTCCGCGATATTCTCGGGCGGGAAGGTCTTGAGCACGTCGTTCTCGTTCTCCTTCAGGATGCCGTCCGCAAGCGGGCCGAATACGGCGCGGACCCAGTCCTCGTCGATCGGCTCGAAGGGCTTTACTTCGATCGTCTCACGCGCGGCAAGCTTGTGGTAGGCCTCGGCGCAGAGGATCGTGCCGACGCCGACACATTCGCCGTGCAGGCCGTGGGCTTTTTCGAAGCCGCGCGGCTTCATCTCGACGAGGTGTGCGACAAGATGCTCCGCCCCGGAGGCGGCGCGGGAATTCGACAGGATCTGCATGGTCAGGCCGGAGAGCATCTGGGTATAAGCCATGGCCTCGTAGTCCGGCTCCTTGCCCTCGGCGAGCTCATGGGCGCAGCGCACCATGATGTCGAGCGCCTCCTGCGCCATGTCGCAGACCTTCTGGCAGAAGTACTCGCCCGAGACGAGATGCGCGATCTTCCAGTCGGCGATCGAGACGTACTTGGCCATGATATCCTGCACGCCCGCGATCGTAAGGAAGCGCGGCGCGCCCGCGACGATGTCCATGTCGCAGATCACCGCGTCGGCGGCCTGCATGGGGATGGACTTCTTCTGCCCGTCGATGATGATCGAGCAGATGTCCGCCGTAAAGCCGTCGGAGGAGACGATGGTCGGGATCGCCACGAAGGGGATGCCCAGCTTCCAGGCGCTGTAGCGGCCGAAGTCCATCAGCGTGCCGCCGCCCACAACGACCACGTAGTCGGGCTTTTGCACAAAGCGCGTCATGCACTCCTCGATCAAACCCTTTTCGCTGTGCAGGCCTTTGGCCTCGAGTACGATCTCCTGGTCGGCGGCGACGTGGGTCATTGTCGGCAGATTGTAGGTATTCGTATCGTATATGACCGTGCGGAAGCCGGTCAGGCCGCAGTCGTCCATGTATTTGTCAAAATTCTT
Organism: Oscillospiraceae bacterium; assembly: GCA_017449185.1. GTDB lineage: Bacteria > Bacillota > Clostridia > Oscillospirales > Oscillospiraceae > Limivicinus. Next base: position 35,426 of record JAFSJZ010000060.1, on the reverse strand, counting down.
CAGCGCGCCGTACTCGCACACGACAAGCTTGGTGCGCAGCTCATGGTCGCGCCCGCACGCGCATGGGCCGAGATATTTCTTGCAGTCCAGGATCATGGTTTTTCCCCTCCGTATATGAAAAATATCCGTGTTGTAAGCATACCTTTTCGTGGGCGAATAGTCAAGCAAAAAGCACTTGGCAGCGCGGCGGGAGATGTGGTATCTTGTTGCCATGATCAAACCGTGGGGAGGAGCGTATGGACCTCGTATCCGAAAAAAGAGAGCTGCGCCGTCTGGCCCTGTCGCGGCGCGACGCGCTGGAGAGCGAAGCGCGCGCCGCGGCGAGCCTGGCGCTCTGCCGCGCGCTCGCCTCTCTGCCGGAGCTGAAATCCGCCTCGCGTGTGCTCGCCTTCGTCCCCGTCGGGAGCGAGTGCGACCTGCGCGCGTTTTACGGGCTCCTGCGCGGCCGCGGCGCGGCGCTCGCCTTCCCGGTGACGGCACAGGATGGGAAGATGGAGGCCTATATACCGGACGCGCCGCTCGTCCCCGGGCTTTACAGCATCCCGGAACCCGATCCGAAAACCTCGCTCCTGCTCCCGCCGGAAGAGCTCGACGCCGTGCTCGTCCCCTGCGTGGGCTTTGACGCGCAGGGAAACCGCCTCGGCCACGGCGCGGGGTATTACGACCGCTATCTGCGGCGCTGTCCGCAGGCGGCGGCGATCCTCACGGCCTTTGAAGCCCAGCGGCTCGAGCACGTCCCGTGCGAGGAACACGACCTGAGTTTTTCTCTGCTTGTCACGGAAAAGGGCGTCTTTCGCCGCGTTCATGATCATCCGTTTTCGGGGGGATGGCAGAAATGAACAATTTGATCCTGTGTCTTTCCGCCGTCCTGCCGATCCTGCTGACTGCGGGCTGCGGCTTTGCCGCCCGCTGTGCGGGGCTGATCCGGATCGAGGATGTGCCGCGCGCCAACAAATGGGCCTTTTCGGTTTTTATGCCGCTGATGTGCTTTTACAACATCTATCAGTCCGAATTGCATTCGGCGCTTCGCCCCCGACTGATCGTCTTTTCCCTCGCGGCGATCCTGATTGTTTACGCGCTCAGTCTCGTCTGGGCAAGCCGCTTTGTTCCCGGACGTGAGAGCCGCGGCGCCGCGATCCAAGGCCTTTTCCGCTCAAATTTCGTCATTCTGGGAATCCCGCTGGCCTCCGGTCTCATGCCGGGGAGCGATATCGGCGCAGCCGCCGTGGTAGCCGCCTTTGTCGTGCCTTTCTTCAACGTACTGGCCGTGATCACGCTCGAATCCTTCCGCGGGCAGCGCCCGAGGCCGGCAGAGCTTCTGCTGAGCATCCTGCGCAACCCGCTGATCCTCGGCAGTCTCGCAGGACTGCTGGCGCTGGTGCTCGGGCTGCGTCTGCCCGACTTTCTCGAAAGCTTTGTCCGGGATATCGGCCGGGCGGCCAGCCCCCTGATGCTGTTTCTGCTCGGCGCGTCTATCCGTCCCGAAGCCGACGCCGGACGTCGTAAGCTGAGCGCGGCCGTCTGTCTCGGCCGGCTTCTGCTGATCCCGGCCCTGGTTCTGAGCGCAGCCGTGGCGCTGGGCTTTCGGGGCATCGAGCTTGTCACGCTTCTGGCCATTTTCGCCGCTCCGACGGCGGTCGCCTCCTATACCATGGCCGAGCAGCTCGGCAGCGACGCTCCGCTGGCGGGGAAGATCGTTGTGCTGACCAGCGCCCTGTGTCCGCTCACGCTCTTTGGTTGGAGCTTTCTGCTCAAAACGCTTCAGCTGTTTTAGACAAGGGAACGCATTACCCACGCCGGGAAGGCAGAAGCAGACCGCAGGATGACGATCACAAGATCGGCATCCTGCGGCGTTTTTTACGCGATACCCGCGTATTTCTGCTTCACGGCGTCAAGCTTCTGCTGCGTGGCCTGTTCGCTGGGATACCAGCCGCGGTCGGCCATGTCGCGATAGATATCGCTCTGCATGCACAGCGCGCTCTCAAGCGCGGTGTTGAAGGTGCCGTGTACGTTCGGCGTGGACGACTCGACGGTGCCGTGCATATACAAATCGACGACTCCCTTCGTCGTCAGCAGGATGTTTTCCATGATCTCCTTGTCGTTCATTCTTCCGCTCTCCTTACACAAGATTGTAGAAGCTGGCAAACAGCTTCTGGTGCTCCGCAACCATGCGCTGAGCCTCGCCGCGCAGGGCCGGGTCGGTCAGCTGACTGGCCGCCGTGCGGCACTGGGTCATCAAAAATTGCGTGTGACCGAGCGCGTCTTCGATATAAAGCAGTTCCTTCGGACTCATGTTTTTTCCCCTCTCATCAAACTCGTCGGCGGCGACGGGCAGACGCTTCGCACCGCCGATTCATGTTTAGTATCTGCATCTTTTTTTGCAATAAACATGAAAAAAGTTCAAAATCGGCTCGTCAGGACGGTCTTGCTGTGCTATACTGAAAGAAAAGGAGCGTGGGGACATGATCATCGTTTTATCCGTACTAGCCGGGCTGGCCTGGGGCGCGCTTTTCGGGCTGATCAGCGCCGGCATTACCAAAAAGATCGCCGCGGGAGACGCGCGAAAGATCGCCTCGCTGAGCATGATCCGCATGCTGATCGACGCCGCGGCGCTCGCCGTGGTGTATTTCACACGCAATCTTCTGCCGCTGCGCTTTGAGGCGACGCTCATTGCCGCTGCCGCTGCCCTGAGCATCATCGGTATCGCCGCGGCGTTCCGCACCGCGGCAGCCATGAAAAAATAAGATCTTCATGAGAGCAGAACAGGCCCGGGAACAACGGTTCCCGGGCCTGTTTAAGTTGTCGGTTTTCGGTCATTCTTCGCCGGTAGCGGCTTTTTCGTCGGCGGAGACGATATCGTCAAACGCGCCGATCTCCACCTCGATGTCCTTTTCCGCCCCGTCGGGCGCGACCTCGTCGCGCAGCGCCTGCAGTTCGCTCTCGAGCGAGCGGATCTTTTCGGCTGTCTCGCCGGCCTGCGCAAAGAGCGGAGCGAAAAAGCCGCCCGCGCTGTCTTTGGCCTGTTCGTAGTAGAGCTTACCGATCTCGGTGTAGATCTTGCGCAGCTCCTCGGCCTCGCCGTTGAGCTCTAAAGAGAGCTTGGCCATGCGCGCGTAGGCCTTCGTGCGCGCGGTCCCGCGCTCGTACGCCTCGCGTACCGTGCCGTTTTTGTCCACGGTCTCGACCGCCTGCGTCCCGACCTCTTTCGCCTTTTTCAGCAGGCCGCCCAGCGTGTCGGTCAGTTTTTCCAGCGTGTCACTCATGTTCGTTCTCCTCCGTTTTCTCCGATTTTTCCGCCGTTTCGGCGATCGCTTCCGCCGCCGCGGCGACGCGGTTGACGTACAGGTCCTCCGGCGGGTGCTTTTTGCGAGCGTGGATGATCAGCAGGATCAGGGTGATCGCCGCGAGCGCGATCGAGAGCAGCTGCGAGACGCGCAGCGAGCTGCCGCCGATATAGAGACTGTCGGTGCGCAGTCCCTCGATCCATGCGCGGCCGACTCCGTACCAGAAGAAATAGCCCAGCGCCGCCTGCCCGTCATAGCGGCGGCCGCCCCGGCGCTCCCACACGACGAGGCCGATGAAGCCGACCAGGTTCCACAGGCTCTCGTACAGGAAGGTCGGGTGGACGCAGATGCTGCTGCCGTCCGGCGCGGTGAGCTGCATGCGGCAGAAGATATCCGTCTGAGAGCCGAAGGCCTCGCGGTTCATGAAGTTGCCCCAGCGGCCGAGGATCTGCCCGATCAGCAGTCCGAAGATGATCAGATCAAGCATCGCCTGCCAGGGGATCTTTTTATGTCTGCACACGAGCAGGATCACGGCCACGCCCGCGATCACGCCGCCGTAGATCGCCAGGCCGCCGTTCCAGATCGCGGCGATTTCGTCGGGATGGGCCAGGTAATACTCCCGCTTGAAGGCGACAAAATACAGCCGCGCGCCGATGATCGACAGCGGGATCAGCCACAGCACCAGGTCGTAGACGTCATCCTCACGGATCCCGAAGCGCTTGGCGTTTTTCGCGCAGTATGTGATGCCCAGCAGAAAACCGACCGCGATGATCACGCCGTAGAAATAGATGTTCCTGCCGAAGAGCGTGAAAGAGGCGGGCGGATCGATGCTCCAGTCCCCGAAGAGGCCGGGAAAGCTGATCGTCGAGCCTCGCTGAATGGTTTCGATCACAGTTTCCATTTTCTTATTCCTCGATCGGTCTCACAACGGACAGGGCCGTGCGCTCGCGCGTGAGTGTGCGGACAAGAAAATCGCGGCACTCCTCCGCCGTCACGGAGGCAAGCACGGCGGGCGCGTCGAACACATCGTAGCCGAGAGCGGCCGCCTCGAAGCAGGAGAGGCACACGCTGTCAAAATCCTCGAAGCCGCGCAGCCGCGCGCCGAGAGAGGCGCGCCGGGCGCGCTCGAAATAGTCCTTTTCAAAGCCTTCCTCGCCGATGCGCGAGACCTCCCCGAGCAGTTCGTCAAAGACGCGCTGAGGGTCGCGGCTCTCGCCGCCCGCGGTCACAACGGCGGTGTTCGCGGGGAAGTCCGTGCCCGCAGCAAAGCTGCGGTTGATGAGCCCCTCGCGATAGAGCCGGGCGTAAAAGGGCGAGGAGGCGCCGCACAGCAGGCGCAGCGCCAGCCTTGCGACGATCCGCTCGCGCAGCACGTCCCCGTCCGTGGGACGGAAGGCTGCGCCGAGCAGGAACAACGGGGCCGCCACGCTCATCCGCCGCTCGGTAAAGAGCGCCGCGGGCGCGTCGTTTTCCTCGACGATCAGCGGCTGCGGTTTCTCACCGCTCTCGCTGCCGAGCACCTCCTCCGCGATCGCGCAGACAGCGGCGGCGTCCACGTCGCCCTCGACGCACAGGCACATGTTGCCCGGCACGTAGAAAGCGCGATGACAGGCCAGGAGCGTGTCGGCATTGATTTCAGCGATGCTTTCGACCGTGCCGGCTATGTCGTCGCGCACGGGGTGGCTGCGGTAGAGAAGCCTCATCAGTTCGTAATATACCGCGTTGTCCGGCTCGTCGTCGTACATGCGGATCTCCTGGGCGATGATGCCCTGCTCCTTGGCCACCGTCTCGGCCGTGAAATACGGCGTGGAGACAAAGCGCAGCAGCGTGCGCAGGTTTTCCTCAAAATTCTCGGTGCAGCGGAAGTAATAGACGGTCTCGTCGTAGGAGGTGAAGGCATTGGGATCCGCGCCGGAAGCCGTCATGGTCTGCAGCGCGTTGTCGCCGTCGGGCATATCGAACATCTTGTGCTCGAGATAATGCGCGACGCCCGCGGGCGTGTCGTGCCGCTCGCCGGAGAGCAGGAAGCTGCGCATGGCCGAGCCGTAATAGGTGCCGAAGCAGGCAAAATACGAGGAAAAGCCCTTCTTGGGGACGACGCGGACACGCAGGCCGTTCGACAGAGACGCGCTCTGCAGCGTCTCGCCGACGGATTCATGGCGTATCGTCTGAATGTCCATCCTCTTCCTCCTCAAAGGCCTTCAGTTCTTCCTCGCTCGGCTCGGGCATCTCTTCGCCGTCGTCCTCTCCGTCGCTGCCGTCGGGTGAGAGCGTATAGATCATGTCGCACTCGCATCCTGCGGCGATGGCCGCAAGCTGCTCGACCGTCACGGTATCGATCAGCTCGCCGAGGTCCTCAGGCGTGTAGTCGGCTCCGTCCACGGCGGCGGAAAGCGTGAAGCCCTCCAGGTCGCCCTGGCTGTCGAGCACGCTGCGCAGCGCGCTCTTCACATCGGCCTTGGCGGAGCGGAGCTCCTCGGGCGTGATCTCGCCGTTCGCGACAGCCGCAAGCTGGGCGAGGATCTCGTCCTTCGCCTCCTCGGCGCGATCAGCCTCCGTGCCTGCATAGGCGAGCAGCACGCCCTTGTGCGCGTCGAGGGCCGCGCTGGCGAAGTAGCACAGCGAGAGCTTTTCGCGCACGTTGACGAACAGCTTTGAGGCCGTCGAGCCGCCGAAGAGGCTGGCGAACACGCGCAGCGCCGCGGGGTCGGGATCCTCCATCGCCTTGCCCAGACGCCAGCCGATCACCAGCTTCGTCTGCGCCACGTTCATCTGCTCGTCCACGCGCCGCGGCTCGGCCTCAAGGGCGTTGAGACGCACGTCGGTGCCGATGTCGTAGTCGATCTCTCCGCGCGGCAGCGTCGCAAACGCGTCGCGCAGCAGCTCGGCCACGCGTTTGGCGTCGGCGCGGCCGCAGTAGAAGACCTCGATGGGGCTCTGCTGGATCAGCGCGCGGTACTGCCGCGTCAGCTTCTGATAGCGGATCGTCTCCGCGCTCTCCTCGTCGCCGAGGCGGTCGACGGCGTAGTCCTCGCCGCAGCACATCTCCTCGACGCAGCGGGAGATCGACCAGCGCAGCTTGTCGTTGAGCCGGGCACGGATGGCCTCGAGCAGCTTGTCCCGCTCGCTGTCCACGTACTGCGGCAGCAGCAGACCGCCGCGCGTGTTGGGCGCGAGCAGCAGCTGCCCCAGCATCTCGCAGGCGCCGCGCAGCGTCTCGGCGCCGGCGGGAAGAAATTCCTCCTCCGGGATGCTGGCAAAGAATCCGACGCATTGGATCTCGCCGATGCGGCGTACGACCGGCTCGATCGCCGTGCCGTAGAGCTCGTCGAGACGGCGGGAGACGGCCTCCATATCGCCCCAGCGTGCCGTGCCGCGGCGCAGCACCTGCGGCAGCAGCGCATTCATCGCCGCGGTTTCGCGCCGCAGCTGCGTCAGCAGCGTGACGCTCAAACACGCGCTTTTGAATTTATCCGAACGGACGTGCGTGAGATGCACGCCGCTCATGATCTCTTCTCTTGCGTATTCCATGTCCCGCCCTCCCCGAAAGCGTTTTTTCCATATTGGAGATATTATACCATTTTTCGTTCCTCTTGGGTAGTATTAAATTACTTTCTCTCCGTTTACTTTGACCTCCCGGATCTCGAAGAGCGCGCAGTCGCTCGGCTCGGCCGTGAGCTTACCCTCCCGCCGCCGCAGGCCGAGCAGGTTTTCCGTCACCGTGCGGAAATACCAGCCCGCCGAGCCGGTGTACCAGGTCCAGCCCGCCTCGCCCTCGCGTCCCGGCGCGGTGCAGACGTCCGCGGGAAGGACGTAGGGCTCCGCCCCGTAGCGGACCGGATCGCGTCCCTCCGGCAGCAGCATCGAGAGAATCTCCCGTCCTGCGTCGGCGCGTCCGGCGACAAAGCAGGCCCGCGCGAGCCATACGGCGGCGTGGGTGTACTGTCCGCCGTTCTCACGGCAGCCCTCGCCGTAGGCGGTAATATAGCCGAGACGCTCTTCATCCGCCGTGAAGGGCGGGTCGAGCAGTTTTACCAGCCGGGCACGGCCGTCCACCAGGCGGCAGAGCGCGAAGTCGAGCGCCGCGGCAGCGTGCTTCGCGCCGCAGAACACGGCCCAGCTCTGCACGAGCGAGTCGATGCGCTCCCCCGCGCCTCTCCGGTCGCCGTGCGCGGGATAGGCCCGCTCATACCATTTCCCGTTGAAGCAGCTCTCCGCTGCGGCGAGCATGCGCTCTGCGAGCGCGCGGCAGCGCCGCGCCTCCGTCGCTCTTCCGAAGCGGGAGAGCAGCGCGTCCATGGAGCGTGCGCAAAAGCACAGGAAAAAAGCCAGCCACACGCTCTCGCCGCCGCAGTCGGAGAGCGCGTCGTTCCAGTCGCCCGAGCCCATCAGCGGCAGGCCGTGCGGGCCGAAGCCGCGCCCGACGCAGCAGCGGAGCGCGCGCAGAGCATGATCCAGCACGCTGCCGTACTCGTCGGAGAACTCCGCTCGTTCATAGCGGTCGCGCTCCTTTTCGCCCAGAGGCGGAGAGGCCAGATAGGGCTCGGTCTCGTCACAGAGCGAGAGATCGCCCGTCGAGACTGTGTACTCGCCCAGCGCCCAGCACAGCCAAAGCAGGTCGTCGCTGCAGCGGGTCCTCACGCCTCTGTCTCCCTGCGGGTGGGCGTGCCACCAGTGCATCACGTCACCCTCCGTATACTGGTGGCGGCAGCAGTCGAGAATGCGCTCGCGCGCGCTGCCGCTCTCGACGAGCAGGAGGTTGACCGCATCCTGCAGCTGGTCGCGGAAGCCGAAAGCGCCGCCGCTCTGATACAGGCTCGTGCGCGCGTGCAGGCGCTTGTCGATCTGCGCCAGGGCCCACCCGTTCATATAGTGCTCGAGCCGCCGATCGCTGCAGCGCAGCAAAAAGCGCTCCCGCTCCGCCTTCTGCAGCGCGAGTGCTGCGGAAAGCGCGCGTTTGGAGGCCCGTTCGCCGCACAGGGCGCGGATCGCGTCCTCTCCGCAGACGCCGCAGACCAGCCTCTCCTCCGCAGAGGCCGTGAAGGAAAGCAGCATGCCAGCCTCCGCCCAGTCGCTGCGGCAGCGCGCGGGTGCGCTCGCGGCGGCGAGAAAGCGTAAGTCCGGGAAAAAGCTCTCCGGGTTTTCGGCGTGGAAAAGCCCCTCGGAAAAGCCGCAGCGGACGGCCGCGCCGTCCGCTGCACCCATCACGGTCTCGAGCCGCCAGCAGACCGTCAGGCCAGCCGCGCCCGAGAGCAGCAGCACGCGCGCACCGCTCGCCGGGTCGAGGAAGCCGGTGAGCGTGACCGCCCGGCCCTCGATCGTCTTCTCCCAGCGCACGCAGCGGGGAGAGAAGCCGACACGGCAGGGCAGGCCGTCCTCCGCCGCGAAGAGACTGACGCGGCCGCGCGGGCTCTCGACCCAGAGCTGTTCGCTGCCCGCAGGACTCTCCGGCGCGAGAGGCGGCGGGTTGACGCGGCCCTCGCGGGCGTTTTGCGCCCACATCCAGCCGCTGCCGCACTCGCTGACGAGCCAGCCGAAGTCCGCAGCCGTGAGGATATCCTGCCAGGGCTTTTTCGGCAGTTCTCCGGGCAGGGTGAAGGAAAATCCGCCGTCCCCGTCAAAAAGGTACGGGATCTCCTCTGCGCCGCCGCGCCCGGACATCTCCAGCGACGGCATGTGCTCACGTTCGATTTGTTTTTTCCCGACGACGCTGGCCGCGCGGGAGGCGATCGCCTCTTCCGCCTCCGGCGGAACGAGGCGGACGCCGCCTCTCGCATCCAGCAGCGGCTCGAACCCGAGACGTGCGAGCGTCTTGCCGATCCGCTCCCGGGCGGGCTGGGGATACTCCCCCTTCTCGCCCGTCACGACCGCCAGCTCCGCGTCGAGACCGAGGCTGCGCAGCAGGCAGAACTGCGAAAGCAGTTCCTCTTCCTCGCGCGCCCCGGCAGGGCAGAGCACGAGCGGCAGATCGCCCGAAATGCCGTATTTCCACAATTCGGATCTCGGCGCGGCATCACGCGGCCGGAAGCGTCGGATCGCCGCAGCCAGCGCCATCGCGCCGTCGAAAGCGCTTCCTTTCAGTCCCAGAAGCGCGGCGGCAGAGGCCGTGAAGCGTCCGCGCCGTGTCCCGCCGAGCAGCTCGTTCACGCCCTCGACCGCCTCCTCTGCGCTGTGTCCGAGGCAGAGAGCAAAGCGGAGCGGACGCTCGCCGCAATCGAGAGACGCCCGCATCCTGAGCTCCGGCCGCAGCAGCGTGCCGTCCGTGCCGCCCTCTCCGGCGCTCAGCAAGGCGGGGCGGTCGCACGCGGCTGCAAGAAAAACGTCGCCGTCGCGCCGCGTCGCGATACGTCGGAGAAGCAGCACGCCGTTTTTCTCTTCCGCGCGGATGCCCAGCCTTGCAAAGGCCGGATGATCCAGAAAGTCAAACAGCGGCGCAAGCAGCGGGACGAACGAGAGCTCGGCCTCGCAGCCCGCCGGCGCGCCGGGAAAGGAAAGCTCATAGAGCAGGCCGCATTCTCCCGCGCCGAGGGAAATGCTCAATGTTCCCGCTTCGTATTCATAACGGCAGAGCTCACCGCTCATCTCCCAGCGTTTGCAGACCGAGGGCAGTAAAACCGTTTCTTTTTCATCCCGGCAAAGTGTGAGGCGCGTGCCGCCGAAGGCCTCGTCGCTGATCGCGAGAGTGCCGAGGAACAGTCCTTTTTCTCCCATTTCATCGAGCGCGAGCGTAAGATCGCCGTTGGAAAGAAGGCAGAACCCCCTTTCTCCCGGGCCGCCTGCGCGGATCTCCTCGCGCCGCGTACAGCGGGGCGGGGCCTCCTCCCGACTGCGGGAGCGGCGCAGGATCTCGCCGCCCTCGTCCAGGCGTTCGCAGAGCAGCGGATAGGCCGAGGCGACGCGCGGATCGGCAAAAAAGCGCCGTACGAGGCTGCCGCCGCAGAGCGCGTTGGCAGCGGCGCAGAGGCTCATCGCCGCGTGGTGCGCCATCACGCACTCGACGCGCTCCCCTTCCGCGCCGCAGCGCGAGGGCGTAAAATCGATCGCCTCGTAAAAGCCCCAGGCTCCGCGCAGACCCCGCCCTTCGAGGCGGCGCAGGTTGCCCGCTGCGCCGCGCGGATCAAGCGTGAGCGCGAGAAAGCTGCTGTAGGGAGAGACGACCGTCTCGGCGTCCATGCAGCGGCGGAGCGCCAGCGCCCCGACGCCGTGTGCCTTGTAACGATAGCGCCCGGAGGCGTCAAGCGAGAAGAAGGCGCTCTCGGAGATCCCCCAGGGCAGGTCCGGCGCAGTACGGCGCTTCTGCGCGAAGAGACAGAAGCGCGCGCTCTCGTCGAGCAGGCTGCCGCGCACGAGCGGCAGAAAGAGCGTCGGCATCAGATATTCGAACATCGTGCCCGTCCAGCTTGCAAGGCCGGTATAGCCATCCTGCCGCAGGCGGACACGGCTGAGCGCGCGCCAGTGGCGGCGCGGCGCCTCGCCGCGAGCCACGGCAAGATAGCTCGTGAGCATGGCCTCGCTCGCCATGAGATCGTACCAGCCGCCCGCGGCGCGCTCGTGCCGGACATCCCAGCAGATCGTGAAGAGCGCGCGCGTCTCGTCATAGAGGAAGGAGAAGTCCATCCCCTCGGCGAGTGCGCGCAGCCGTGCGGAGAGCGCCCCGTCCTCCGCCTCCGAGGCGAAGAAGGAGGCCGTGAGCAGCGCGGCGCAGAGATTGCCGCTGTCTACGGTCGAGATGAAGGGCGGCTCGAGCGGCAGGAGCGTGCGTGTGTCGTACCAGTTGTAAAAGTGTCCCCGGCAGCGCTCCATGCGCTCCGCCGCGGAGCTGAGACGGGAGAGAAAGCGCAGGGCCTCCTCTCTTTCGATCACGCCGAGGTCACAGGCCGAGACTGCCGCCGTCATCGCCAGACCGAGGTTCGTGGGCGAGATGCTGTGGGCCGCGCCGCGCGCGGGTCGGAACTGGACATTGTCGGGCGGCAGATAGTTGTCCTCCTTCGTGCAGAAGGCGGAAAAATAATGCCAGGTGTCTGCCGCCGCGCCGCGCAGATAGCTCTCATCCGCGGCGGAGAGCGCGTTTTCCTTTGCCGCAGGGAGACTCAGCGCCCAGGCCGTGAGCGGGGAGAGCAGCCACATCAGTCCCGCCGCGCGGCCGATCACCGCCGCGGAGAAGAGCATCGTTCCCAGCCCCAGCGGCAGCACCGGCAGCATGGCCCGGGCATAGTCGCCGAGCGTGCCGCGGCGGCTTTCGCTCTGGGCGGCGGTCTCCCATTCGAGCAGACGCCGGTGCGACACGGCCATGCGCCAAAGCGCCGTCGCCGCGGCGGAGAGGCAGACCCAGGCCTCCCAGGGCAGCAGCCACAGACGCATGAAATTCGTGACGATCGCGCCGCCGAAGCCCGTCAGGATCCGCGTCCAGCGCCGCACGCGGCCGCGGCGGGGACGGCGCAGCGCTTCGCCGAGCGCAAGGATCAGGTCCGAAAGCAGACAAAGCGCGGCGGCGGCCGCCGCGGCTCCGGCCTGCGCCGGAAAGAGGAAGCCTGCAAGCAGCGCCGCAAGCGTCGCCGGCGGGACGGCGCTGCGGCGCAGCTTGTCAAAAAAGCGGGCGCGCTCGATGGCGGGCAGCTCCCGCGCGAAGAGGAACCGTCCGTTCTGCCAGTCGCCCCGTACCCAGCGGTGGAGACGGCGGAAATAACCGAGAGGCGCTGCGGGAAAGGCGTCAAAAAATTCCTCGTCGCCGAGAAGCGCGCCGCGCAGATAGGCCCCCTCCGGCGCGTCGTGGGAGAGCACGCCCTTTCCGTCCAGCCGTTCGGCCGTACAGCTCAGCAGCGCCGCGGCGGAAAGCAGTCCCTTGCCGTTGAAGCCGCCCGCGTCGAAAGCATCCATGCGCAGTTCGCCGCAGAGCGCGCCGTAGGGGTCGCTGCCGCCGCCTCCGGCGAAGAGGATCGCGAAATCTGTGGCTGCGGCGCTCTCGAGCGTCATGCACACGCGCGGCTGGATCACGGCGTGGCCGCGCACGACCACGCCGCGTTCCGTATCGATCAGCGGGCGGTTGAGCGGATGGATCGCTGCGCCGATGAGCTCCTCGACCGAGCCGGGATAGACCTGTGTGTCCGCATCCAGAGTCAGAATAAACTGCGTACCGGAGAGCGCCGCGGCGTCGCCGGCGACGCTCAGCTCGCTCTCTTCTCCCGTCAGCAGACGCGCGAGCGCGCAGAGCGCGCCGCGCTTGCGCTCGCGGCCGCACCAGCTCTCGCCGTCAAAGGACCGCGGCCGCGTGAACAGACAGAAGCCGCCTCCGTATCGTGCGTTCAGCTGCGCGATCTGATCCTCCGCCGCGCAGAGCGCGGGCTCGTCTTTCTCCGTCTCCCGCTCCGCGGCGGACGGGAGATCGGCCAGCAGGCCGAAGACAAGCTGCGCGCGCGCACGCGCGCCGCCGCAGGCGAAGGAGAGCTCTTCCAGTCTGCGTGCGGCGGAAACGGCGCTCTCCGCGTCGGGCAGAAGCACCGAGAGCACGCACACGGTCCTGCCCTCCGGCGGGATGCCGCTGCGCATGTCCATGCGCGGGAGCCGCCGCGGGCGGATCAGACGCGAGAGGATAAAATCCGCCAGCCGCGAGACCGCCTCCGAGAGCGGCAGGAGCAGCAGCGCCGCCGCCCAGGCCCCCCAGCGGAAGGTGACAAGCAGCGCCGGCGCCGCCGTGAGCGCGAGCTTCGCGGCGAGGTATAGCTCGGCGCGGCCCGTCCCTGCGTCCGGCTCGAACAGATATTCGCCCACATGCCGTCCCTCGGTACGGGAGCGCTCGATCAGCTCTCTGGCAAGGGCCGCCGGCTCCGTCCCGCGCTGATCCGCCAGCTTTCCGAGTCGGCGGAGATAGGCCTTTTTCGTCTGTGCGTCCATGCGCGCGTACTCGCCCGTCGCGTCGAGCTCCAGGATGAGTCCCGGCACGTTCACGCGCCCGGTAAGCGTCTCAAGATCCATCAGCGGCAGAGCGCGAAGGGCGGCAAAGAGCGCGGAGAGGATCACGGCGCAGCCCTCGCGGGCATCCGTATCGCCCTCGCTGCGGCGCATGGCGCGGCTGACCTCCGCGAGGGCGGAGATCACAGCGCAGCGTGCGGCGCAGCCCAGCGCTTCCAGCTCGTCCTGGCGCAGGACACAGACGCTTTGAAAGCCGTCGAGGAAACACTGCAGCCGCTCCTCCGACAGCTTGCCGCCGCCCGCGCGCAGCAAGGCGCGGCAGAGCGCGAAAGGCAGACTCTCCCCTTCCGCGGCACGCAGCGCCGCGCCGCCGTGCAGCGCCGCGGCGGCCTCCTTCCCCTCGCGCAGCGCGAGGTAGAAATTGTCGAGCATCCATTCCTCTGCCGAGCTGATCTCCTCGCCGCGCTCTGCCTTAGCCGAAAGGGCGGCGTGAAAGCGGCGCAGCTCCCGCAGCTCCGCGCGCAGCCGATGCGCCTCGTCGCGTGCACGGCAGAGCCCGTTCGGGGCAAGCAGCCGCGCCGACGAGGCTGCATAGGAATAGAGCTTGCCGGGCTCTATATTCAGACCGGAAGATACGATGTCCATACAGTACCTCATAAGAAAAATATGGATAGTTAGTTTTCCCGCGCGCCGGAAGCTTATGCATGAAAGAGGGCAGCGCTGACAAGAAAAAAACCTTGACAGCGGCGGACGGCTCTGCTATAATCCATAACGTTGTAAAGTTGAAATGCTTGACAGAGGAGGCGCGCGGCAAAGTGGCTGAGGACAGAGTGATGCAAATCCTGCTGCTGGATTTCTACGGCGAGCTGCTGACGGAAAAACAGCGCGCGTGCTGTGAACTGCATTTCAACGAAGATCTCTCGCTCGCCGAAATCGCCGAACAGGTCGGCGTTTCGCGGCAGGGCGTGTGGGACAACATCCGCCGCGCCGAGACGACGCTGGAGCAGATCGAGGAAAAGACAGGGCTGATCCGCCGCTTTTCCGAGACGCAGAGAGCTTTGGAAGAACTTGACGCGCTGGCGGGGAAACTGCTCTCCCTTCCCCTGGGAGAAGAGGCCGCCCTTCTGGCGAAAGAGATGAGGCGGGAGATCCGCGGCATGAGAGGATAATCGATGGCGTTCGAAAGCTTGTCCGAAAAACTGAATGCGGCGTTCAAGCGTCTGCGCGGCAAAGGAAGGCTGACCCCCTCCGACGTTAAGGAGGCGATGCGCGAGGTGCGCATGGCCCTGCTGGAGGCAGACGTCAGCTATAAAGTCGTCAAGGACTTTACGAAATCCGTGACGGAGCGCGCCAGCGGCTCCGACGTGCTGGAATCCCTCTCCCCCGCGCAGATGGTCGTCAAGATCGTCAACGAGGAGCTCTGCTCCCTGATGGGCGGAGCGAACCAAAAGCTGAACATCTCCTCGAAATCGCCCAGCGTCGTGATGCTCGTCGGTCTGCAGGGCGCGGGCAAGACCACAAACGGGGCCAAGCTTGCCGCCTATATGAGAAAGCAGGGCAAGCGCCCGCTGCTGGCCGCCTGCGATATCTACCGTCCGGCCGCGATCCAGCAGCTGGAGACTGTCGGCGCGCAGCTGGATCTGCCTGTGTTTCAAATGGGGCAGACAAACCCCGTCGACATCGCCAAGGCCGCGATCGAGCACGCGAAGAAGCACGGCAACGACCTGGTGTTCCTCGACACGGCGGGCCGTCTGCACATCGACGAGGAGCTCATGGACGAGCTGCGCAGCATCCGCGACGCGGTGGAGCCGGCCGAGATCCTGCTGGTCGTCGACGCGATGACGGGCCAGGACGCGGTCAACGCGGCGAGCGCCTTTGACAGCGCCCTCGGCGTGACGGGCGTGATGCTCACCAAGCTCGACGGCGACGCCAGAGGCGGCGCGGCGCTCTCGATCCGCGCGGCAACGGGCAAGCCGATCAAATTCATCGGCGTGGGCGAGAAGCTCGACATGATCGAGCCCTTCCACCCCGACCGCATGGCCTCGCGTATCCTCGGCATGGGCGACGTGCTGACGCTGATCGAGAAAGCCGAGCAGAGCTTTGACGAGAAAAAGGCGCTGGAGGCTGCCGAGAGGCTGAAGGCCAACCGCTTCACGCTGACGGACTACCTTGAGCAGATGGGGCAGCTCAAAAACATGGGCGATCTTGAGAGTCTCGCCTCGATGATCCCGGGTATGAACGCCGGCGCGCTCAAGGGCGCAAAGGTTGACGACAGGCTGATGTCCCGGCAGGAGGCGATCATCCTCTCGATGACGCCGGCAGAGCGCGAGAATCCCTCGGTGCTCAACTCCAGCCGCAAGAAACGCATCGCGGCCGGCTCCGGCACGCAGGTGGTGGACGTCAACCGGCTGCTCAAGCAGTACGAGGCCATGCAGCAGATGATGAAGCAGTTCTCGGGCAAGAACATGAAGAAGATGCAGAAAAAGCTCGGGAAAATGGGAGGCATCGGAGGCATGGGAGGTTTCCCGGGTATGGGAGGCTTCGGTTTCTGATCCTGCACGTTTACAGTCACCCGCGGGTGTTTGTAATAAAGATAGAAAAAAGACAGATCATTTTTTGGAGGTGAATATACATGGTCAAAATCAGACTTCGCAGAATGGGCGCCAAGAAGGCTCCTTACTACCGCGTCGTCGTTGCCGATTCCCGCTCCCCGCGTGACGGCCGCTTCATCGAAGAGCTGGGCGTTTACGACCCGATGGCGGAAGGCAGCAAGCTCAATCTCGACGTTGAGCGCGTGAAGTACTGGATCTCCCAGGGTGCGCAGCCCACCGATACCGTTCGCGGCCTGTTGAAGAAGATCGAAGCGTAATTGAGGAGCGATCAACCGTGAAAGAACTTTTGACCTATCTTGTGCAGAGCCTTGTCGATCATCCCGACGAGGTCTCTGTGACCGAGCGCAAAGCCGACGGCGAGACCATCTTTGAGGTCCGCGTCGCCGACGGCGATATGGGCAAGGTCATCGGCCGACAGGGGCGGATCGTCAAGCAGATCCGCGTTCTGATGCGCGCTGTCGCCCAGAGAAAGGGCAAAAAAGTCTCCGTGGAGATTATGGACTGATCTTCCGCGGAAGAATAAAAACACCGGTACCTTTCAGTACCGGTGTTTTTCGTTGTTTTGCAGTTGGTTTTTGTCATCCTAAGGCGCGAAACGCTGAAGGGTGACACGGTTTCAGGGTCTGCGGCCGCCGCCGGGGCGTCCGTCCTGGCCGCCCTGGCCGCCCTGACCGCCCCAGCCGCCGAAGCCGCCCGGGGGCGTTTGGCCGTCGCCGGAGCCGTCGGGAGGCGTCATGCCGCCGTCAAAGCCCTCCGGCAGATCGGCAGGATCAAAATCCTCCGGCAGATCGGCGGGACTAAAATCTTCCGGCAGATCGGCAGGCAAGCCGCCCATGCCGCCCGGCATTTGACCGAAACCGCCCATGTTGTCGTTTCCACCGCTCCAGCCTCCCTGGGCGCCCGGATTTCCGCCGAAGCCGCCCATGCCGCCGGGGCCCCCGCCGAAGCCGCCCATGCCGCTGCCGGAGCCGTAGATCACGGAGGAGAAGCTCACGCTCTGGCTCTGCCCTCCCGCGGTGACCGTGTAGCTCTCGCCCACCTTGAGTGCCGGCGCACTGATGACCGCGCACTGGTAGTTCTTTTCGGGGGTGAAGGAGACGAGCTCCCTGCCGGAAGCGTCGGCGACGCTGATCTCGCTCCCGCCCGCAACCGTGCCGTTGAAGGTAACGAGCATGCACGGCTGGGTCGAACTGCTGTCAAAGTTTTCGGCCATGCCGGAGGCGCCCGCCGCGACGAGCGTGCCGCCCGTGATGACACCGCTGCCGTTGTAGTCGATCGCGCCGTTGCCGCCGTTGGTCGGGCCGGAGATCAGGATCGTACCGCCCGAGACCGTGAGATCGCCGTTTGAGTCGATTCCGTCGCCGCCTGCGTTGATGCGCAGCGTGCCGCCGGAGATCGTAATCGAGACGTCCTGCGCGGCAAAGGGATCGTCCCCTCGGCCGAAGAAGCCTCCCCAGCCGGAGTTGTCCGCGCCGCCGGCGGCGTTGAGACCGTCGTCGGAGGCGAGGATGTCGATCTCGCCGCCGGAGATCACGATGTCTGCGGCCTCGAGGCCCTCATAGCAGCGGCTGAGCGTCACGCTGCCGCCGGAGACCGTCAGGGTCTCCTCCGCGTGGACGCCGTCGTCGCCGCTTTCGATCAAAAGCGTGCCGCCGAGGATGTTGACCGAGCCCTTTCCCTCCTTGTCGGTGTTCTCGCTGTGGATGCCGTCGCCTTCGGAGGCGATCGTGACCGTGCCGGAGGCGATGCTGACGCTGTCCTTGCCGGAGAGGCCCTGCTTGGCCGCCTCGAGGGTGAGGGAGGCGGCGGCGATCTTCAGGTCGTCCTTGGAGACGAGGCCGTGGCCGCTCTCGCACGTCACCGAAAGGCTGCCCGTGCCGTTGACGGTCAGGTCGCATTTGGCGAAGATCGCTCCGTCGGCGCCCACGCCGTCGAGCTCGGAGAGCTCGCCCGAGGCGCTGATGCGGTTTTCCGTCCCCTCGGCAAGAGTGAGGAAGAGCTTGTCTGCGCTCAGCGCGCAGATCGCAGATGCGCCGTCGGAGACGATCGAGGCGCCCGAGAGGACGAGCTGGACCTTGTCCTTGTCGCCGGAGCGAATCTCGACGCGGCCGTCGAAGGAGCCGGTCAGCAGATACGTGCCCGCAGCGGTGATCGTCACGAGGCCGTCCCCGATCTCAACGCCCGTGCCGTCGGCTTTGGCGCTGCTTCCGTCAAGGGTGACGTTCACGCAGTCGGTATAGTCGCCGGAGAGGTCGCGCTTGGAGAAGAGCTCGGCGATCGCGTCCTCGTCGGAGCTGTTTTCCACGCCCGTCCCGATGGCAGAGGAATGCGTTTCGGCCAGGGCGTCGGAATCGGACGCGTCCCGGTTTTGGCCAGAGGCCGCGCCGCAGCCCGCGGAGGAAAAAGCCAGGGCGAACGCGAGCAGGATCGCCGCCGTTTTCTTGTTCTTCATCGTGTATCCGTCCTTTTGTCGTGGTTTCTGAATGCAGAATACCCGAAGAACTTAAAAAATAATTAAAGGATACTTGAACAAATCGTAAATATGCCCGGGGCGGGTGCCCCGGGCATATGATCTGTGATTGGAAACGCCTGCGTTTACTCTTCCTCGACGAGGAGGTTCTTCTGCGTCTCCTTGTCGAAGAAGTGCATGACCTTGCCCTCGAAGCTGATAAAGAGCTTCTTGCCGCGGACGAGGCTTTCGCGCTCCTCATGCGAGAGGTCGATGGTCGGGACGCGGACGATCAGGCGCGTTCCGTCCTCGGTGAAGACGTGGAGGTGCAGCTCGCTGCCCATCATTTCGTTGACCTCGAGCGTGCAGGGGATCGCGTTCTCGGCGGTCTTGGACAGGACGATATGCTCCGGGCGGACGCCGAGGATGATCTCGCCGGGCTCCGCGCCTGCTTTGGCGAGCATCTCGCCCTTGGCGCCGTCGACGACGATCTTCGAGCCGAAGGGCTTGACGTAGTACTTGCCGCCCTCTTTGACCAGCTCGGTGTTTACGACGTTCATCTTCGGCGCGCCGATGAACTCGGCCACGAACAGGTTCTTGGGCATGTCGAAGCATTCCTCCGGCGTGCCGACCTGCATGATGTAGCCGTCCTTCATGATGACGATGCGGTCCGCCAGAGTCATGGCCTCGGTCTGGTCGTGGGTGACGTAGATGAAGGTGGTGTCGAGCTTCTGGCGCAGCAGGATGATCTCGGCGCGCATCTGGTTGCGCAGCTTGGCGTCGAGGTTGGACAGAGGCTCGTCCATCAGGAAGACCTTGGAGTTGCGCACCATGGCGCGGCCGATGGCCACGCGCTGGCGCTGGCCGCCGGAGAGGGCGCGCGGCTTGCGCAGGAGGTAGTCGGTGATGCCCAGGATCTCCGCCGCGTTCGTGACCTTCTCGTAGATCTCATCCTCCGGCACCTTCTGCAGGCGCAGGGAGAAGGCGATGTTGTCGTAGACGGTCATGTGCGGATACAGCGCGTAGTTCTGGAAGACCATCGCGATACCGCGGTCCTTGGGCTGGAGGTCGTTGACGACCACGCCGTCGATCTCGACGGTGCCGTCGGAGATGTCCTCAAGGCCGGCGATCATGCGCAGTGTCGTGGATTTGCCGCAGCCGGAGGGGCCGACGAAGACCACGAATTCCTTGTCCTTGATGTCCAGATCGAAATCGTGGACGGCGACGACCTTGTTGTCATATACTTTCTTGACTTTCGTCAGTTTCACACTTGCCATACTGATTTCTCCTTTTCACATCGTGGCCATATCAGCCCTTGACGGCGCCGCCGGTGACGCCCTCGACATAGTATTTCTGCAGGCACATGAACAGGATCGCCACGGGGATCGCGACGATGACGCCGCCCGCGCAGAACATCGTATAGCGCTGGTTGATCATGTCGGGCGTCAGCCAGTTCCACATACCGACGGCCACGTTCATGCCCGAAGAGGTGCCGAAGGAGACGTACCTGGCAAAGACAAAGTCGCCCCAGGGGCCCATAAAGGCGGTCAGGATCGTGTAAATAACGATCGGCTTGGCCAGCGGGAGGATGATCTTGTTGAGCACCTGCGCCCTGGTCGCACCGTCGACGCGCGCCGCCTCGTCGAGGGATTTCGGGATCGTGTCGAAGAAGCCCTTGGACACGTAATAGCCCATGCCGGAGGAGGCGATATAGACCAGGATCAGGCCGGGAACGGCATTGGACTGGGTCATGCCCAGATCCTTCAGGACGCGGTAGAGGATGATCATCGTGAGCATGCCGGGGAACATGCCGAGGATCAGCATGAAGCGCATCAGGCCGTTGCGCAGCTTGAAGCGGAAGCGGGAAAGCGTGTAGCTCATGCAAAGCACGATAACGGTCTGGATGACCGCGACGATAAGCGCGATGATGAAGGTGTTGAGATACCAGGTCTTGAAGTCGCTGGTCCACAATGCCTTGTAGTTATCCCAGCCCCACTGCTTCGGAACGACATAGTTGACGTTCCAGGTAGACTCGATACGGAAGGACTGCAGCACAATGCAGATAAAGGGGAAAAGCCAGATCACGCTCATGACGATGAGGATGATATAGATGATCGTATTGGAGAGTGTGCGGCTGGCCTTGAGACCCATGCTGCGCTTTTCTATTGTTTCATTCATCACTGGAAATCCTCCTCGTTCTTGATAGAGGGCAGGACGTTGTAGACGACCAGCGAGATGACCGCGACCACCACGAAGACCAGGATGCCGATGACGGAAGCCATATAGTACTGCGCGCCTGCGCCGGTCGTGATCTTGAACAGCCAGGTGATCAGAAGGTCCGTATAGCCCACACTGCCCGCCGCGGAGGACGCGGCCGCGTTGATCGGATTACCTCCCGTGAGCAGGAAGATCACGTTGAAGTTGTTCATGTTGCTCGTAAAGCTCGTGAGCAGATACGGGCCGGTGATGAACAGCATATAGGGCAGCGTGATCTTGGTGTACTGCTGCCAGGCGTTCGCGCCGTCGATCCTCGAGGACTCGTAGAGGTCGGCGGGGATGTTCATCAAAATACCCGTGGCGATCAGCATCAGATAGGGGATGCCGATCCAGATATTGATGACGATGACCATGACGCGCGGCAGCAGCGCGTTATGCGCCGTGGAGCCCCAGAAGTCGATGGCCTGATCGATCCAGCCCCAGTTGAGCAGCAGGCCGTTGATGATGCCGTTTTTGGCAAACATCTTCGAGACATACAGCAGGGAGATGAACTGCGGGATGGCGATGGTCAGAACAAGGATGGTGCGCCATGCCTTTTTCAGGCGGATGCCCTTCTTATTGATCATCATGGCCACGAACATGCCGAGGAAGTAGTTCGTGAAGGTGGCAAAGAAGGCCCAGATCAGCGTCCAGGTCAGGACCTCGCCGAAGGTGGCGGAATAGACGTTGCCTCCGCCTTCCCAGGAGAGCATCGTCTTGAAGTTCGCCCAGCCCGCCCAGCTGAAGAGCGCGTTGTTGAAGCCGTCGTGCGTGCCGTCATAGTTGGTGAAGGCCACGAGGATCATGAACACGATCGGCATGACCGTGAAGATCAGGATACCGAGCAGCGGAAGGGCCAGCAGCGTCTTGTAGAACTGCTCGTCGACGAGGGACCTCAGGTCGTCCGCGCCGCTCTTGAGCTTGCGGCCGGCCTTCTCGTATTCCTGGGCGATCTTGTTCTGTTTGACGTTGAGACGCCAGGTGTAGATGAACGCCGCGATAAAGAAGATCGTCAGTACGCCGTAAAGCAGGATCTTGAAGGAGTTGTCGCCGTAGACCGTCGTGTAGGAGTCAAGAATCTCGTTGTATTCCTCATGCGGTCCGACCTTGCCGAGAGAGGGCAGCATGCTTATCCAGTAGCCGCCCGTGGTGATCATATAGAAGATAAAGACCGCCTCGAAGAGCAGGAAAAGCAGACCGCGCAGGACCTGGCCGCGGGCGATGCTGCCCAGACCCATGACAAGGAAGGAGCTGCGGGTCTTCCAGTCGCCGTTTTTGAACGTGGTATAAATATCCGCAAATTCGCCGCCGATCGTCGTTCCGAGCTTTTTGATGAAGTTCCATATACCGAGGAAAAAGCGACCTATCGCGCGCGGGATCGAGGCGAAAAAGCTTACGAGCTTATATGTGAATTTCTGGCCCTTGGAGAGCTTCAGAAACTCCAGATCGCTGTATCTTTTCATAGCATAGCCCCTTTTAAAAAATGGTTGGAGTCAAAAGGATTTGACTCCAACCATCATTGGTTCAGCCAAAGTCAGTTGTTTACTTTGGTTTTTGAAGGATGTTCAGCTTTGGAAGGATCAGCCCGCGACGATGGAGATCTCGCCGGAGGCGGTGTCGATGGAGACGGTGTAGGTGCCCGGAGCGAGGAAGACGATGTTGTTGTCCGGGTTGGAATCGGGATCGGGAGCCTGGATCAGGTCGGCGCCGGTCTTGACCTGGGCCGCGCCCATGCCGTTCTCCCAGCTGCCGATGTTGACGATGCGGCCGCCCATGTAATCGCTCTGCGGTACCTCGAAGGTCAGGCTCTTGACGTCGCCGTCGCCGGTGAGGATGTAGGTGTCGGCCTCGTCGGCGTTGTTCCATCCGTTCCAGGCGCCCACAAAGAGCAGGCCCTCACGGAGGCTCTTGAGCTTCTCAAGGCCGTCGACATAGGTCTGAAGAGCAGCCTTGTAGGTGTCGACATCGTCGGTCTCCTTGGCCGTGGCGCCCAAGGCGGCGGCAAGGGTCCACCAGCCGTCGTTGACCTGGCCCTGCGCGGTGCAGTTCTGCTGCTGGAGCATATCGGCGGCGATGACCGGGTTGGCCTTGACGGCGTCGGAGGCGGCGGCGTTCAGGTTGACAGGAGCCCAAGTGACCGCTTCAAAGCGCTTGAGCTGAGCCTCTTCGGAGGTCAGGTACTGGGCCAGCTTGTGCAGAGCGGCAGCCTTGACGGCGTCGGTCTGAGTCTTGACGCCGATGAACTTGTAGCCCATGAAGGGCTTGAGCGCGTAGTCGGTTCCGTCGACGGTGAAGGAGGGCAGCGGAGCGGCGCCGAGATTGTCGCCGAGGATCTCCTTGGCGGTGCCGGCATCCCACAGGCCGGTGACGACAACGGCAGCGCCCTTGTCAAATTCGGCTGCAGAGCTGCTGGAGAGGTGGAACGGAGAAGCCTGGATCTTGTTCAGGCCCTTCATGGCGATCAGGCCCTTGTCGCTGTTGAAGTCGTCGTTGACGTTCCAGTGACCGTCAGCGTCGGTGGACCACTTGGAAACGCAGCCGGCGCCGAAGAAGTAAGCGGAGAGATACCAGCCGTTGCCTACGTCGAAAGCGAGGTACTTCTGGGCAGCTTCGCAGGCCTCGATGATCTTGTCCATGCTGCCGACAGCGTCCTCGGAGATGACGGACTTGTCATAGTACATGAAGAAGCCGTTGTCGGTCAGCGGGTAGGCGTACATCTCGCCGCCGATCGTGACGGCGTCGACAGCAGCTGCGCTGTTGCCTTCCTTGACGACCTCGGCCGCTTTCGTGCCGAGCTTGGCAAGGGCGTTGGCCTGCACGAGACGGGCGAACTGGTCGGAGGCGAAGTTGTACAGATCGGCACCGGCCTCTACGTCGGTGATCATCTGGGTGGCAGCGTCGCCCTCGCCGACGTTCTGGACGGTGGCGTTGAAGACGATGCCGTCTTCATTGGTCTTGTTGAACTCGTCGATCATCGCTTTGCGAAGCTCGACTTCGGCGTCCGGGCACCAGACGGTGATGTCATAGGTGCCGGCGAGAGGCTTGTCACTGGAAGCGGCCGGAGCGTCGCTGCCGCCGGAAGAGGCGGGGGCGTCGTTGGACGCGGCAGGAGCCGAAGCGGCCTGCTGTCCGCACGCAGCCAGCGCGAAGATCATGACAAGCGCCAGGATCATGGCAAGAACTTTTTTCATTTTGTTTCCTCCTGTTAGATTTGCTTTTTTATGTTCAATGGCTTGAGCGCCAGTGAATCCAAGGATCATCATTCCGTGTAAACACGGATCGGGCTGAGGGGGACGGTGCTTTGATACGCTAAATCATTTGATTTAATACATTTTTTACAAATGACATTATACTATTTTGAATTTTTGTTGTAAACCGCGGGCCCGCTATCTTTTTTGACAAAAATAAACCCCGCGGTTTGGGGGATTTGCCCAAACCGCGGAGTTGTTTCTTTTTTTGCCCGCCGCAGGCGTTCCGAGGCCCCGATCACGTCTCCGGCGCGGCGCCCGTGCGGGCGAAGGAGAAGACCTTCAGCGACTCCAGCGCGCGGCCGGAGGCGTCGAAAAAGGCCTGGTTGTCCACGGCGCTGCCGCCGTACCATCTTCCCGCGTCCTCGGGGTCGTATTCCGCGGCGAAGGACGAGGCCCAGCCGGAGCCGTCGCGTTCCCATTTTTCACGGTTTTCCTCCCACGAGTTCGTGCCGACGCTGATCCACGCGCCCTCCCAGTAGACGACGCCGATCCCGTTCGTCGTGCGCCGCGCCACCGTGTCGATCACGGCGCGCACGGCCTCGGCCTGTCCCTGCACGGTGTACGGCCAGGGCCTGTCGACGGCGCTTTGCGCGGAGACCGTGTTGGCAAAGAAGTCCGAGTCCTCGTCGGTCCAGGCGTAGGAGGTCTCGACGACCATGACCTGTTTGCCGTATCGCTCCGCCACAGCGGAGAGCACGGCGGCGAGATTGTCGAGCGTCCCGTGCCAGAAGGGGTAGTACGACGAGGCGAAGACGTCGTAGTCGAGCCCGTATTCGTCCAGCTTTCCGGCGTAAAAAGCATAGCTCCCCGCCTTTTCGGGGTCGGTGAAGTGGACGGCGATCTGCGCCTCGGGGCAGGTCTCGCGCACGGCCCGCGCTCCTGCGGCCATAAGAGAGAGGATGTTCGGCCAGCTCGTCTCTCCGGCCAGGGCGCCGTTGGTCTCGTTGCCGAGCTGGACCATGCGGATCCGCGCGCCGGCGGCGAGGATCGTCTCGAGGCTCTCCCTGGTAAAGGAGAAGAGCGCCTCGCTCTTCTCCCCGATCGTCATGCCAGCCCAGGCCTTGGGCGCAAACTGCTTGCCCGGGTCGGCCCAGAAGTCGGAATAATGGAAGTCGACGAGCAGGCCCATGCCGTGTTCGGCCGCGCGTCGGCCGATCTCCGCGGCGGCTGCCGCGTCGCAGTTGCCGCCGCCGTAGCCGTTTCCGTTCGCGTCATAGGGGTCGTTCCAGACGCGGACGCGGATCGTGTTGATCCCGTTGTCGGCAAGGATCGCGAAGAGATCGCGCTCGTTCCCGTCGACGTCATAGTATTTCACGCCGCTGCGCTCTTCGGCCAGCACGCTGGAGACGTCCATGCCCAGAAGGAAGCCCTCGGGCAAGCCCTGAGCCGGTTCTCTCATGCCGTCCTCCCCTCTCTCCGTCGAAGACTCGCCGCGCATGGCCAGCAGTCGGCGCGCCACGGCGATCGCCGCGTCGTCGCCCTCGCCGCTGATCGAGCGGATGTGCCCGGACCCGGCGTTGAAGAACAGCCAGCAATCCTCGTCCGGATAGTCGATGTAATCCGCGGCAATCCCCTCGCCGCGCGCGGCGTCCCAGACGCGGACGCCCCAGAGCTCGCCGTCGCGGACATAGCCGCCCTCGGCGTCGAAGGACGCGCCGGCGAGGGAGCGGAAGCTGCCGGCATAGTCCTCGACATGGCTTGCGGGGATGATGTACAAGTCGGCGGAGAGCAGGTTGTCGCTGTCGAACATCGCGTAAGAGAAGGGATGGACCTTGATCATGCGGATGCCCTCCGGCATCTCCTCCTCCAGCTTCGCGGCGAGCGCGGCGTCCTCCATTGCGGGAACGTCGGCAAAGAGCGTGACCTTGTGCGCGGCGTCTGTATCGCCGAGGCGGGAGAAGAGCAGACCGACCGCAAGGAAAGCAAGGAAGAACCAGAGGATATACACATAGAAGCGGGAGACGATACGGCGCAGCACTCTCATCTCTCCACCTCCGTGACGTAGCCCTCGACAGCATGGAGGCTCAGCTCGCCCTGAGCGGCCAGCCTCTCGAGCTCTTTGGCAAAGGAGGCGTTGATCAAAAGGCGCACGGGCCCCTCCGCCGTCTGCACGCGTACGCCGCGCACCTCGATGCTGCGGGGAATGGACACGTGTTTTTTGTCCGTCGTGACGTGGCCGCGCACGTCCCTCGCAGGCTCCTCCGAGGCGAGGATACGCTCCTCATGCTCCCAGCTCGTGCGGAAATGACGCAGCGCGCAGTCCCGGATCGCAATGGCAAGCCAGCCTCCGCCGGTAAGGGCCGCGGTGGCCAGCCATTCCATGCGCGAGGCGTTGAGCGTGGTCCTTGCCGCGGCGCAGTAAACGACGAGACCGAGCGTCAGCGCGCAGACGAGCGCGAACACAACGGTCCATCTTTTGTATTTTCTCCTGAGCGCGGCGATATGCTCCGCGCGGTAAAATACGGTCTTCATGAGCCGATTATACCATAAATCCGTCCGCGCGCAAGCGGGCAAAACGCAAGAACCGCTTGACTTTTTCCCGCGGCTTTGATACTGTTTTTTTATCCTAAAACAGGAGATGTTACGCCATGATGAAAAAACACCTGTCCGCATGGCTGTGTCTGCTGCTCGCCTGCGCAATGCTCGCGGGCTGCGGAGCTCCCGCGCCTGTTGCCGAGGCTTCTCCCGTTCCGAGCGAAGAGCCGGCCGACGAGGGCGGCGAATATGTTCTGACGGAGGAGAGTCTGCACAGCGATTTCGTATGTGCGGACAACAACCGTGTCTTTTACGAGATCTTCGTCGGCTCCTTCTCCGACAGCGACGGAGACGGCACGGGCGATCTGCGCGGGATCCTCAACCGTATGGACTATCTCAACGACGGCGAGCCCAATTCCGGAAAGAGCCTCGGCGTCGAGGGCATCTGGCTGACGCCGATCTACAAGTCCCCCTCGTATCACAAATATGACGTGACGGACTACTATACCGTCGATCCCGCCTTCGGCACGCTCGACGACCTGCGCGAGCTCTGCGAGCTCTGCGAGGCGCGCAACGTCAAGCTGATCCTCGACCTGCCGATCAACCACACGGGCGATCGCAACCAATGGTTCAACGAGTTTGTGCTGGCCCACCGCAAAGGGGACACCGAGAACGCGTTCTACGACTTTTACTGCTGGTGCGCCGGGAGGGAAAACATTCCCTCCGGGAGGACCTTCCGCCAGATCACGGGGACGGACGATTATTACGAGTGCAACTTCGACGGCGCGATGCCCGAGCTGAACTTCGATAACCCCGCCGTGCGCGAGGAGGTCCTGAAGATCGCGAAGTTCTGGCTCGATCTCGGTGTGGACGGCTTCCGCTTCGACGCGATCAAGTACGTCTACTACGGCGATCACGGCGCAAACGCCGCCTTCTGGGAGGAATACGCCGACGAGCTGCGTGCGATCCGACCCGACATCTACATGGTCGGCGAGGTCTGGGACGCGGACAGTGTTGTCGAGCAGTATTACGGCGCGATGAACTGCTTCAACTTCACCGTCTCCCAGGGCGAGGGTCTGATCGCCAAGGCCGCGGCGGGCAGCGGCGTGAGCGGCTATATCTCCTATGTGGAGGACTTTCTCAAGACCGTGCAGGCCAAGCGCGCCGACGCGGCGATCGTGCCCTTCGTCGCCAACCACGACACCGACCGCGCCGCGGGCTTTCTGCCCGTGTCGAACGGACGCATGAAGATGGCCGCTAACCTTTATCTGCTCGGGCCGGGCTCGCCCTTCATCTACTACGGCGAGGAGATCGGCCTGAAGGGCTCGCGCGGCGGGTCCAACACCGACGCGAACAGGCGTCTGGCGATGCTCTGGGGCGACGGCGACACGGTGTCGGACCCGGTAGGCGCGGACTATCCGGAGAAGAACCGCCTCTCCGTTTCCGTTGCGGAGCAGCTCGGCGATCCGAACAGTCTGTATACCTACTATAAGACGCTGCTGATGATCCGCAGCGCCAACCCGGAGATCGCGCGCGGGGACTACCGCGCGCTCAAGCCCAACAACAGCGGCAAGCTCGGCGGCTTCGTCTCTACATGGGAGGGCAGCGCCGTGTGCGTGTTGCACAACGCCTCCGCCGACGAGCTGAGCGTGGATCTCGCGGCGCTGACCGGCAGTGGGGATTTCACCGTGCTCGCCGCGTCCATCGGCGTGGGCGAAGCCTCGCTCGACGGCACGACGCTGACGCTGGAGGGACAGACCAGCGCGGTGCTGCGCGAGGGATAAGCAAATATAAAAAAACGGCTCCGGGCCTTTGAGGCCCGGAGCCGTTTTGATCATATGGTCAGTCAATGTTGTATTTCACGCGGAAGCGCTCGTAGTTTTCCTCGAAGGCCTCGGTCTTGATCAGCTTGAGACTGTCAACGTATTCGTGCGTGTCGAAGAGGTCGTGCTCGAGCTCGATCATCGCGACGGCGATGTTCGAGCAGTGGTCGCCCACGCGTTCGAAGTTGGTGAGCAGGTCGTTGAAGACGAAGCCGTGCTGCAGCGTGCAGATCCCCTGCTGGAGCCTGCCGACGTGGTGGTTGCGCATGAGGTCGCAGAGGTCGTCGATGACCTGCTCGAGCGGCTCTACCTGCAGGGCGAGGCTCATGTCGTCGCGCTCAAAGGCGCGCACGGCCATCTCCGCGACCTCGGACACGGCGGCGCTGAGCACGCCGAGCTCGTATTCGGAGGCTTTGGAGAACTCGATCTGCTTGTCGTACATCTCCTTCGCGCTCTCGGCCAGGTTGCGGGCGTGGTCGGAGATGCGCTCGAAGTCGGTGATGGCATGGAGGTATTTGTGAAGGTCCTCGTTCTGCTTGGCAGTGAGTTCCGTAGGCGTGATCTGCAGCAGATAGGAGCCCAGCGAGTCCTCGTAGCGGTCGACCATCTCCTCCTCGGCGCAGATGCGCGCGAAGCCCTCCTCGCTGTATTCGCCGCGCAGGGCGATTGCGCCGAGCAGACTTTTTTTCGCGGTCTCGGCCATCTCGATGATAACCTTGTGGCTCTGCTCAAGGGCCACCGCCGGAAAGCGGATAAAGCGCTCCTCCAGCGCGATGACGGGGACGGCCGACTCCTCCGACGCGGCGGCCGGCGCACGCACCAGCTTGTCCGTGAGCTTTTCGATCGTGCCGATGAGGGGCGTAAGGGCGAGGACCGTGACGAGGCGAAAGGCCGTGTTCATCGCGGCGACGCCGACGATGTCCACCGCCTTTTCGACAAAGGCGAAGGGGTGGAGCGCGTTGAGCGCGTAGAAAACGACGCCGCAGAAGAGCGCGCCGAGCACGTCGATCACGATATGCGCCACCGCGGTGCGCACGCCGTTGACGTTCGCGCCGAGGGCGCCGAGCAGCACGGGCAGCGCCCCGCCGACGGCGATGCCGAGCAGCAGCGGAAAGGCCTCGGCAAAGGTGAGCGCTCCGGTCATCGACAGGGCCTGCAGAATGCCGACCGCGGCGGCCGAGCTCTGGATAATTGCGGTGAAGACGGCGCCGACCGCGAAGCCCAGCAGCGGGTCGGACAAAGAGACCATCAGGTTCAGGAAGGTCTCGCTGTCGCGCAGCGGCTCGACCGCGGCGCTCATCGTGCTCATGCCGAACATCAGCACCGCGAAGCCCATGAGGATATCGCCCACATGGCGGCGCGGCGCGGACTTGGAGAACTTCCGCAGGACGATGCCGACGACGGCGATCACGCCCGTGATGGCCGCGGTGGATAAAAGCTCCACCCAGCCGCCGCCTCCGCCGAGACTGGACAGGCAGATGATCCAGCCTGTGACAGAGGTTCCGAGGATGCTGCCGAGAATGACCGAGACCGCCTGGGCGAACTGCATAAGCCCGGAGTTGACGAAGCCCACGCACATGACCGACACGGCTGAGGACGACTGGATCACGGCCGTGACCAGCGTGCCGAGCAGCACGCCGCGCGCGCGGTTGGAGGTCAGGCGGAAGAGCACCGCTTCAAGCTTGTTGCCCGCCACGAGATTGAGCCCGTCGCCCATCAGCGTGATGCCGTAGAGGAAGAAGGCCAGCCCCGCGAGGAGCGAAATGACGTTCAGAAAACTCATGGATCGATCTCCGATAAAGAAAAAGCAGGATTCGTGCTGTTTTCAGTATAAACAATCCAATCTCAAAAAGCAAGCGCGGACAGTCCCTTTCAAGGCTTCCCGCGCTTGCTTTATTCGATCCGTCTTTTTCCGCGGTACAGCGCGCCGTCCTCCGCCCGGGCAGGGCGCAGCGTCACATCCGCGTCGAGCGGGGGCAGCTCTCCCTCGCCGCAGCTCAGCACTTCGAGGCGCAGCCGCCCGTCTTTTCTTTCGGCGCGGTAGTCCGCCACAAAGGGGAGGCGGAAGAGCAGCTCGTCGAGAGAGGCGAGCTCCGCGCTCTCCGCTCCGCGGTCGACCGCGTCGAGACGCAGCACCTCGCTGCCGCAGGGACATGCCCCGGGCAGAACGCGCGTATAGTCTCCGGTGCGGTAACGGATGAGCGGCATGGCTTCCATCCCGACGGTCGTGATGACGAGCTCGCCCCTCTCGCCCGGCGGGAGAGGCTTTCCCTCCTCGTCCACGATCTCGGCGATCACGTGGTTTTCGCGCAGGTGCATGCCCGCGTGGGCGCCGCAGCTGATCGCGCCGCCGAGGGCCATCTCGCGCGAGCCGTAGTGCGGGAAGAGCTTCGTTCCGAGAATGGCTTCGCAGCCCTCGATCACTGCCGCGGGGCAGGCGTCGGCGCTCACGAGCGCCCGTTCGAGGCTCCCCTTTCCGCACACGCGCAGCAGCCGCAGCAGCTGCACCGGCATGCCGACGAAGGTATCGGGCCTCTCCCGCGCAAGAAGCTGCGACCATTCCCCATACGAGAAGGCCGCGCCGACCTTCAGCGGCCGCGCGCCGAGTCCCTTGATCGCCTCCGCGATCAGTTCGCCGAGACCGTAGGGACCGCTGAAGGGAAAACAGATCGCCGTGACGCTGCCCGGGAAGACCAGCTCGCCCAGACCCGCCATGAACAGCTCGACCGTGCGTGCGCAGTCGCCCTCGGTGTAGAACACGCGCTTGGCCGCGCCGGTGGTGCCGGAGGTCGCGTCGGAAAGGACGCGGCTGAGCTCCGCCTGGGAGCGAAGCAGCAGCCCCGGCGCGTTTGCCGCGAGCTGCTCGTCCGTCGTAAAGGGCAGCGAAGAGAGCGCCTCGAGGGATTCGAGACGCTCCGGCAGGACGGCGTAATACCCGCCCCGCGCCTTCTCGCGCGCAAGCAGGGTGTTGAGTTTTGCAAGCTGCATCGCCTCGAGGTCCGCGCGCGTCAGGCTCGTCATGCCTTCCTGCGCGCGGATCAGCGCGTCGATGCGCGGCATATTCCCCGGGAAGATCACAGCAGGCCCTTCTCCGAGAGGATCTCCATGCATTTCTCATAGGTGGCCGCGATGATTTGCGGGCAGAGCTCCACGCGCCGTGCGGGATTTCCTTTTGTGATATCGCGGCACTCGATCCCGCCGTAGTCGGCGGTCATTTCGTCGGCGAACCACCGCGTGAACTCACCCAGCGCGCTCTTGTGCTCGGGGTGGTCCATACCGGTGTCCTCGCCCTTGCCGGTGAAGTACGAGATCAGGCAGGCGCCGCCTGTCATGCAGCCGCAGCAGCCCTGCGAAAAGCCCACGCCGCCGTTGAGGCCGCCCATGGCCTTGACGAGGCCGGGGTTCTCCTCGCCCACGGTGTCGAGCATCAAAATGGCCAGGATCTGGCCGCAGAAATAGCCGTAACGGCTCAGCTCCATGATTCGGTCAAAGAGATCCATTTTCTCAAACCTTCCTTCCGATCAAAGAAAAATAGCTTGCTTTTCCCTTGGGCAGCTCGCAGCAGGGCGCATCGCCGCGCCACAGCGCCTCGAGGTAATACTCCCGCCACGCGTCCGTCTGATCCTCACAACAGAGGATATCGAAGCCCGCGCCTGTAAGCATCTGCTCGGGCTCGTCGAAAAATACGTCCGAGAGCAGCAGCAGGCCGCCGTCTTTCAGCAGCCGCCGCGCCTCCCGCAGCGCCCCCGCCTGATCGCCGGAGACGAAGAAGGCGCACTCGCCGATCACCGCGTCGAAGCTGCCGTCCGGGTACGGGGCACGGAGAAAGTCGCCCTTTTCCACGCCCTCGCCGCGCGCTTCGCGGTCGATCCCGCGGGCTTCAAAACCCAGCAAGCGCAGCAGGTTCAGCGTCTCACCCGCGCCCGCGCCCATGTCCAGGACGGACGCGCCGGAGGGCAGCTTTGCCAGCTCGATGAGGCGGCGGGTGTTTTCTTCGCCGCCGGGGTGACGGTTCATTTATCCTCCAGCGCCCGCTCGACGGATGCGACCTTGCCCAGCGCCAGCTCCTCCGGCACGTAAACGAAGCCGCAGACGGGACACACGGGCAGCTCGACGGGAAAGCCGTTGTCAAGGTACATGAACTTGGCCTTGCCCTTCACGAGCGGCACGCCGCACTTGACGCAGCTGAGCTTGCCCTGCGGGTCTATGGTGTAGTAATTCTTTTCAACAGCCATCGTTCACCCTTCTCTCTTTTCCACTCTCATGCGGTGGCTCCAGGCGCGGTGCACCAGGAAGCCCTCGTCTGTGGGCGAAAACTTCACCCAGAAGGTGGCGTTGCCGACGCGCTTTCGCGCAACCAGCAGCCCATCCTCATCCCGGATCGCCTCGCCGCTGGCGCGAAAATCCTCGAGCACGGCGATCACGTCCTCGACGAGGATCATGCGCTCGTCCATCATCTTCCGCGCCTCGGGCGTAAACGAGAGCGCGTAATCGAGCTTCTGTTCCATCGTCTCCTCCAGCCAGATTTCTTTGAGCAATTCGTTTTTCAGACTCAGGCGGTTGCAGCGCTTCTCGCTGATGTCGGGCGGCGCGCCCGCGTCCGTGCCGTAGCAGAGCTCGAGGACGTGCCTCGACTCCCGCCCCTGCCGTGCAAAGCGGTCGCGGCAGGCCATGCAGTAGGAGATATAGGGCGCGTCGCTGCGCTCGAGGCAGCTCTCGGTCATCTCCGCGGCGACCTCGCGGTTGGCGTAGGCGGTCAGCCCGCCGTAGCCGCAGCAGGGCGAGCGGTCGCCCGAGTTTTCCGTATCGACGAGCGTGCAGCCGATCCCCTCGCAGAGCTTCCGGATTGCCGCCTGCGTGGCCGCGTCGCCGCGCGCGCCGCAGGAGTCGTGCAGGGCGGCGGGCCGCTCGAGCGCTCTTGCGCCGTCCGGCAGGCCGATTTCAAGCAGCACGTCCCAGATCCCGCGCACCTCGCGCGAGAGGTTCTCTCGCAGCTCCTTCGCGCAGCTCGGGCAGAGCGCGATCACGACCGGATCGCCGAGCTTGGCAAGCTCGTTTTCGAGGAGCTCGTGCGCCTGTTCCTGCATCTCGATCCTTCCGGCCCAGTCGCCGATCGCGCCGCAGCAGCCGAGGATCAGCGCCACGCCGCCCTCGAGCCGCTCGCAGAGGTCGAGGTAGGCCGCCTTCACGGTCGCCGGGGCGATCGCCGCGGCCTGGCAGCCGGGGAAGAACACGTATTTGCACGCCGTATAACCGGGCTGCGGGCGGGCAAGGAAGGCCTCGTTGTTGGAAAAGAGCATGTCCATCAGCGCGAACTCGTGCGGCGCGAGGGGCATCTTGTCCGTCGAGACCATGTTGCGCCGCGCCATGAGACACACGCGGGCCATGTCGAAGTCGTTGGGGCAGACCACCGTGCACTGCCCGCAGAGGGCGCAGGCGTTCATCGCCTTGTTCAGCGGATGGTCGCCCATGATGATCTGCGTGTTGTTGTAGATCTCGCGCGAGAGCAGCCCGGGGTGCTTCTTGTAGTGCTTGAGGTAGGCGCAGGACTTCAGGCACTCCTCGCAGCGGCATTGGATGCAGCGCGAAGCCTCCTCGACGGCCTGCTCCTTCGTATAGCCGTCCTCGCCCGCGGCGACGCGCTCCAGCGCCTTCGCCTCCGAAAGGTCGGTATAGAGCCTGCTCTCGCACGCGCCCTCAGAGCCGCGCATGTTCCGCGCGTCGAGGTTCTGCGCGAGCCGGTCGACGGTCAGCGCCGCCTTCTTCGCGCCGAAGGCCGCGTCCAGCACGCCGACGCACTCCCCGCACACGAGCTTCTCTTCCTCGAAGAGCATCAGCTCGGGCAAGATCGCCGCGTCAGGGAAGAGGGCCTTCGCCACGGCTCCGGCTGCGCAGCGCACGTCGAAGTTCTCTTTTATCTCTTTATACAGCGCCGCATCGAGGCGGCGGTCGAATTCGAATTGGATGTCCTTGCCCTTGAGTCTCTTGAGCTCGAGGGCAAACGCCGCGTCGCTCAAATGCGGCGCGCAGGCGCGCAGGTATTGCTCATCGTCGGCCTCGGCGCAGAAGACCGTGATCGGGTAGGCCTTCTTTTCCAGCTCTCCCGCGAGGAAGAGCGTGAAGAGATCCGCGCCGAGGACGGCGACGGTCTTTCTCTTCTTACTGCGGAACACACCGCCGAGTTTCGAGGCCTCGCCGAGACGGGCCACGGCGTTCTCCAACGCGCGGATCGCCACGGCGTCGCCTTTTTCGCCGACGCGGCATTTGCCCTCGCAGGGGGCCTCGCAGCCCGCCGAGAGGACGAGCGGGAAAACCGCAACCTTTTCATAGAGCTGCAGCGCTTTTTTGAAGTCCCCGTCCGCGGCGGCCTTCAGAAAGGCGCGCACGTCGAGCTTCAGGGGGCAGGCGGCGCTGCAGAAGGGCGGCTGCTCGTAAACGCAGCGCGCCGTCATCGCGTCCATCTCCTCCTTGGAGATCTTGTTGACCTTATAGACGTGGGTGGAGCCGCGCTCCCGGATCTGGCTCATGTCAGAATCCCTCCCGGTAAAAGGATGTTTCGGGAACATGTGGGAATGGGGATGTGGGAAAAACCCACATCCCCATTATAGCATGGTTTGTGCTCGATGAAAAGATTACTTCTCCATCGCCTTGAGCGCGGCAAGCACCTTCTCCGGACGGGCCGGGATGCGGGTGATGCGGGCGCCGGTGGCGTTGTAGATGGCGTTGAGGACGGCCGGGTGCGGCGCATCCAGCGGGGCCTCGCCGCAGCCGGCGGCGCCGTAGGGGCCGTAGGGACGGTAGGTCTCGTTGAAGTGCAGCTCGATGTCGTCCGGAATGTCGTTCGGGTACGGGATGCCGCACTTGAGCAGGCTGGTCTCCTTCTCGAGGTCGTCAAAGTCCTCGGTGAGGGCCAGGCCGATGCCCTGAGCAAGGCCGCCGTAGAAGTTGCCCTCGACGAGCAGTCTGTTCATGATCGTGCCGACGTCGGCCACGCAGGTGAACTTCTCGACCTTGACCTTGCCGGTCTGGGTGTCGACGCAGACCTCGGGGAGGAAGATCGTGTACATGTAGGTCGCGAAGGGCTCGCCCTGGGCGGTATCCTGGTCGACCGGGTGATCGGCGCAGTAGGTGGTGACCCAGTTGCCCTCGACAAGCAGCTTCTTGCCGTCGGCGACCATCTCGTCGTAGGTGCGGAAGGTGCCGTCGTCCTTCTTCATCTCGGCGACCAGAGCCTCGGCGGCGAGACGGCAGGCGTTGCCGCTCATGACCTGGGAGCGGGAGCCGCCGGCAGGGCCGGAGTTCGGGGTGATCTTGGTGTCGTTCATGACGAGGCGGATCTGCTCGGGCTTGATGCCGGCCTGACGCAG
>JAFSJZ010000059.1 GCA_017449185.1 Oscillospiraceae bacterium | reverse complement strand
TCAAGGGCGTCGACAAGCAGAAGGTCGGCCAGTTTGCAGCAGAAGACCGTGGTAAGAGACCTCCCGAGCCTTACAAGGGCAAGGGCATCAAGTACGACTACGAGACGATCCGCCGCAAAGAAGGCAAGACCGGCGCCAAGTAATCGGAGGTGTGCGTAAATGATTAACAGACCTGATACCAGAGGACAGCGCATCAAGCGCCACAACCGCGTCCGCGGCAAGATCTCCGGCACCGCCGAGAGACCGCGCCTGTGCGTTTTCCGCAGCGAAAGCAACATCTACGCCCAGATCATCGACGACGTCGCGGGCAAGACTCTCGTCTCCGCCTCCTCCGTCGAGAAGGGCTTTGAAGGCGGCAGCAACTGCGACGCCGCGAAGAAGATCGGCCAGACCGTCGCCGAGCGCGCGCTCAAGGCCGGCATCGAAGAGGTCGTGTTTGACCGCGGCGGCTATATCTATCACGGCCGCGTGAAGGCTCTGGCCGAGGGCGCCCGCGAGGGCGGCCTGAAGTTCTAAAGGAAGGGGGAAAAACGAATCATGGCTTACAACAATGACAGAAGAGACCGTCGCAACAGAGACGAGGCTCCGTCCGAGTTCGTCGAAAAGGTCGTTTCCCTCAACCGCGTCAGCAAGACCGTCAAGGGCGGCCGCGTGGCCAAGTTCTCCGCTCTGTGCGTCGTCGGCGACGGCAAGGGCCGCGTCGGCTACGGCATGGGCAAGGCGAGCGAGGTTTCCGAGGCCATCCGCAAGGGTCTCGAGGACGCCAAGAAGAACATCACCACCGTGACCCTGCAGGGCACGACGATCCCCCACGAGGTGATCGGCGAGTTCGGCGCCGGGCGCGTGCTGCTCAAGCCCGCCCCCGAAGGCACCGGCGTTATCGCCGGCGGTGCGGTGCGTGCGGTCGTCGAGGCTGCGGGCATCAAGAACATCCGTACCAAGTGCCTGCGCACCAACAACCCCGCCAACGTCGTGGCCGCCACGATGCAGGGCCTGAAGTCTCTGCGCGACGCCTCTCAGGTCGCCGCCGTCAGAGGCAAGACCCCTGAAGAAGTTCAGGGCTAAGGAGGCGCAACATGGCTAATCTGAAAATCAAGCTCGTCAAGAGCCTCAACGGCAGACTCGACAGCCATATCGCGACTGCCTACTCCCTCGGTCTGCACAAGATCGGCAACGAGACCGTACAGCCCGACAATCCCCAGACCCGCGGCAAGATCGCCAAGATCGGCTATCTGCTGAAGGTCGAAGAAGAATAAGGAGGGCAAAGAGAATGTATATTCATGATCTTTCTCCGGTTGCCGGCTCCACCCACGTCGACAAGCGCAAGGGCAGAGGCCATGCCACCGGCAACGGCAAGACTGCCGGACGCGGCCACAAGGGTCAGAAGGCCCGCAGCGGCGGCGGCACCCGCATCGGATTCGAAGGCGGCCAGATGCCTCTGGCCCGCCGCATCCCCAAGAGAGGCTTCAACAATATCTTTGCCAAGCCCCTCGATGCGCTGAACGTTGACGTTCTCAACAAATTTGACGACGGCGCCGTCGTCGACGCGCAGGCTCTGCTTGACGCGGGCATCCTTTCCAAGTGCAGATACGGCGTGAAGTTCCTCGGCAAGGGCGAACTCACGAAGAAGGTCACTGTGCAGGCTGCCGCTTTCTCCGAAACCGCGAAACAGAAGATAGAGGCGGCCGGCGGAAAGGCAGAGGTGGTATAAGTGATCCAGACTTTGCGCAACGCATGGAGGATCGAAGAGATCCGCAAAAAGATCCTCTTCACCCTTCTGATCGTTCTGCTCTACCGGATCGGCAACGCCATCCCGGTACCCTTCGTCAACACCGCGCTGCTGCAGCAGTACTTCTCGTACCTGCAGAACACGGCTCTGGGCCTGCTCGACGCCATGTCCGGCGGCTCGTTCTCGAACGCGACGATCTTCGCTCTGTCCATCCAGCCCTACATCAACGCCTCCATCATCATCCAGCTCCTGTGCATCGCGATCCCCGCACTGGAGCGTATGAGCAAGGAGGAGGGCGAGGAAGGCCGCAAGAAGATCGCCTCGATCACCCGCTATTCCACGGTGGCCATCGGCCTGCTGCAGGGCTTCGGCTACTACATGCTGATGAAGAACAACGGCATCATCGTCGCGGACGCTGCGAGCAGCGTCTGGGCCGCGATCGTCATCATCCTGACCTTCACTTCGGGCTCCGCCCTGATCATGTGGCTGGGTGAGCAGATCACCGAGTTCGGCGTCGGCAACGGCATCTCCATCATCCTCTTCGCAAGCATCATCTCCCGCTTCCCCAACAGCGTCATCACCTCGATCCAGAACGTCATCAACGGTTCTCTTTCCTGGTGGGCGGCGGTGCTTGTGTTCCTCGGCGCGCTTGCGCTGATCGTCCTCATCGTCTTCGTCAACGACGCCGAGCGCCGCATCCCGGTGCAGTACGCCAAGCGCGTCGTCGGCCGCAAGATGTACGGCGGCCAGTCCACGCATCTGCCGATGAAGGTGAACATGTCCGGCGTTATGCCGATCATCTTCGCCTCCTCCATTTCGTCCATCCCGGCGACGATCGCGGCCTTCACCGGCCACCAGAACAGCGCCTGGGCGAAGACGAACACCATCCCCTACGCGATCATCTACCTCCTGCTGATCATCTTCTTCGCCTACTTCTACTCCACGATCCAGTTCAACCCGATCGAGGTGGCGAACAACCTGAAGAAGAACGGCGGCTATATCCCCGGCTTCCGTCCGGGCAAGCCGACCAGTGAGTTCAT